>DATAVJ010000069.1:0-11888 GCA_036267795.1 Rudaea sp. | reverse complement strand
CGACGACCGCGAGCAGCGCGCGCAATCCACCGCCAACAACAATGTATACATGCTCGGCCGGCTCGACAGCACGCGCGTGCGGCGCTGGTTCGCTCACGCGTCGATTTACGCGTTGCCGGCGCGCTACGAGCCGTTCGGATTGTCCGTGCTGGAAGCCGCGCAAGCCGGCTGCGCGCTCGTGCTCGGCGACATCGACAGCCTGCGCGAAAACTGGGACGGCGCTGCCGTGTTCGTGCCGCCCGACGATCACGATGCGCTCGCGTTCGAACTCAAACACCTGATCGCCGACACCACCGCGCGCTGCGATCTCGCCGCGCGTGCACGCGAACGCGCGCGCGCCTTCACGCCCAACGCGATGGCCGACGCGTATTGCCGCGTCTACGGCGCGCTCAGCGCCGGGCAGGGCGGTCGCATGCACAGCCGCGGAGGCGTTCTATGAAATTCGTGCTGTTCTATCACTCGCTGGTGTCGGACTGGAACCACGGCAATGCGCATTTTCTGCGCGGTATCGTCGCGGAACTGCTCAATCGCGGTCATGACGTGCACGTGCTCGAACCAGCGAACGCGTGGAGCCGCGACAATCTTGTCGCCGACCACGGCGTGCAGGCGTGGCATGAATTCGAGAAACGCTTTCCGCAATTGCGCAGCCGCATCTACGAACCCGACGGCGTCGATCTGGATGCGCTGTGCGGTGACGCCGATGTTGTCATCGTGCACGAATGGAACACGCCGGAACTGATCGCGAAGATCGGACGCCACCGTCGCACGCATCGCTATCGCCTGCTGTTCCACGATACGCATCACCGCTCCGTCACCGCGCCCGATGAGATGTCGCGCTACGACTTCCGCGATTACGATGGCGTGCTCGCCTTCGGCGAAGCGGTGCGGCAGGAGTATCTCCAACATCGCTGGTGTGCGCGTGCGTGGACGTGGCATGAAGCCGCCGATGTGCGTTTGTTCCGCCCGTGCGCCGACGTGCGCACCGAAGGCGATCTGGTCTGGATCGGCAACTGGGGCGACGGCGAACGCGCCGATGAACTGAAGGAATTCCTGATCGATCCCGTGCGCGATCTGCATCTCACCGCGCGTTTGCACGGCGTGCGTTATCCGGCGCACGCGCGCGAACAACTGGCGCAAGCCGGCATCGATTATCGCGGCTGGTTGCCGAACTGGCGCGCGCCGGATGTGTTCGGCGCGTTCCGTGTCACCGTGCACGTGCCGCGTTCACCGTACGCGAAAGCGTTGCCGGGCATCCCGACCATCCGCGTGTTCGAGGCGCTCGCGTGCGGCATTCCGCTTGTGTGCGCGCCGTGGAACGATGCCGAACATCTGTTCACGCCGGGCAAGGATTATCTCGTCGCGCGCAACGGCGCGGACATGCAGCGCTGCCTGCGCGACGTGCTCGGCGACGCCGCGCTCGCGCGCGATCTGATCATGTCCGGTTTGCGCACGATCAATGCGCGACACACCTGCGCGCACCGCATCGACGAACTGTTCGACATTCTCGACGAACTCGGCACCGCGCCTGCCGCGCGCGCCGTCCGTACTGCGCAAGGAAACGCCGCGTATGCATGAGCCGATGAATATCGCCTTTTTCGGATCGAGCCTGCTGTCGTCGTATTGGAACGGTGCGGCGACATATTATCGCGGCATCATCCGCGCGCTGAACGAACGCGGGCATCGCATCACGTTCTACGAACCCGATGCGTTCGACCGGCAAGCGCATCGCGATATCGATATTCCGCCGTGGGCGAATGTCGTCGTCTATCCCGGCGACGACGACGGCGCGATGAGCGCGCTCGAACGCGCGAGCGACGCCGATGTCATCGTCAAGGCGAGCGGTGTCGGGGTGTGCGACGCGCTGCTCGAACGCGAAGTGCTGTCGCTGCAGGGTGCGTCGCGCCGCGTGCTGTTCTGGGATGTGGATGCGCCCGCGACGCTCGAGCGCGTCGACGCCGATCCTGCCGACGAATTCCGCGCATTGATCCCGCGCTACGATCTCGTCTTCACGTATGGCGGCGGACCGAAAGTGGTCGCCGCGTATCGCCGACTCGGCGCGCGCGATTGCGTGCCGATCTACAACGCGCTCGATCCGCAGACGCATCATCCGGTGCAGCGCGCCGAACGCTTCGCCGCCGATCTCGGTTTTCTCGGCAACCGCCTGCCCGATCGCGAAGCGCGCGTGCGCCGTTTCCTTTTCGATGCTGCGCATCGTGTGCCAGACAAGCGTTTCCTGCTCGGCGGCGCGGGTTGGGACGACGACATTCCCGCCAACGTGCAACGTCTCGGGCACGTTTCCACCAACGACCACAACGCGTTCAACTGCAGCGTGCGCCTCGCGCTCAACATCAACCGCGACAGCATGGCACGATTCGGCTGGTCGCCGCCGACGCGCGTGTTCGAAGCGGCCGGCGCCGGCGCATGCCTCGTCGTCGACGCGTGGGACGGCATCGAAGCATTCCTCGAACCGGAACATGAGGTGTTCGTCGCGCATGACGGCAACGACGTGGCACGCTTCGTCGAATCGATCGACGCCAAACGCGCGCAGGAAGTCGGCGCACGCGCACTCGCGCGCATGCTCGCGCAACACACGTACGCGCAACGCGCCATCGAAGTGGAAAACGTTCTCGAAGGCCGCACGCTGGTGACCGCGTGAAGCCGCTGGACATCGTGATCCTCGGCCTGGCCATGCGCTCGTCGTGGGGCAACGGACATGCGACGACGTATCGCGGGCTGGTGCGCGCGCTGCGCGAGCGCGGTCATCGCGTGCTGTTCCTCGAGCGCGACGTGCCGTGGTACGCCGAGAATCAGGATGCTGATGCGGACATTGCCGGCGGCATCGCCGTGTACGCGGACATGGACGAACTCGCCGACCAATACGCCGACGGTGTATCGAATGCCGATGTGGTGATGGTCGGTTCGTACGTACCGGATGGCGTCGCCGTAGGGAACTGGGTACAGGCGACGGCGACGAACGTCACCGCGTTCTACGATATCGATACGCCGGTGACGCTCGCGCAGCTCGCTGCACAACGCTGCGATTACATCGATGCGCGCTCGATGTCGCGTTACGACTTGTATCTTTCCTTCACCGGCGGACCGACGCTCGGATATCTCGCGAAAAAGTACGGTGCGCATGCGCTGCCGTTTTATTGCGCGGTCGATCCGACGCGCTATTTTCCACAAAGTACACATGCGGATTTCGATCTCGGCTACATGGGCACGTACAGCGACGATCGCCAGCCGACGCTCGAACGATTGTTGCTCGATCCGGCGCGGTCGTGGAACGACGGGCGTTTCGTCGTCGCGGGTGCGCAGTTTCCGGCGTCCGTCGAGTGGCCGCACAATGTCGTGCACATCGAGCACGTCGGTCCTGCGCAGCATCGCGCGTTCTACAACGCTCAACGGTTTACGCTCAACGTCACGCGCGCCGACATGATCCGCGCCGGTTGGTCGCCGAGTGTGCGGTTGTTCGAGGCGGCCGCGTGCGGCGTTCCGATCATCTCCGACGCATGGCCGGGTCTCGATGAATTGTTTGAGCCCGATACCGAAATCCTCATCGCGCGCGACGCGACCGACGTGCTGCATTGGCTGCGCGACACGCCGGAAGAACAGCGCTGCGCCATCGGCGAAGCCGCGCGCCGTCGCGTTCTCGCCGAACACACCGCCGCGCATCGCGCGCAAACGCTGGAGCGCTATATCGCGCACATCGCGCCGCGCGGCCACATCTCGTTTTCGCCACAGGAGCTTGTCTCGTGAGCACCGAATCGGTCGCGCGCGAATGAACATGGCGACGGTGCTTTCGGCCAACGAAGCTGCGTATGCGCGCGACGGCGAAATCGAAGCGCTCGGTCCGTGGTTCCACAACCTGCATTTGCCGGATGGGCGGCAGACCGCGCCGAATCATTCGCTCGGCGATTTCCCCACGTTCAAATGGAACGAGATCGCGCCGCACATCCCGCGCGATCTCACCGGCTGGCGCGTGCTCGACATAGGCTGCAATGCGGGATTTTATACATTTAAACTCGCCGAGCGCGGCGCGCACGTCACCGCGATCGATTCCGATCCGCGCTATCTCGGCCAGGCGCGCTGGGCGGCCGAGCAGTTCGATTTCGGCGATCGCATCGAATTCCGCGAAATGCAGATTTACGACCTCGCGCGCACGGACGAGCAATACGATCTGATCTGGTTCATGGGCGTTCTGTATCACCTTCGACATCCGCTGCTCGCGCTCGATATTCTCCGCCGCCGTGCCAAGCGGCTGATGGTGCTGCAGACCTTGAGCATGCCCGGCAACGACGTCGCCGATCCGCCGCAAGATATCGCGCTGAGCGATCGAAACCTGATGCTCGACACCGGCTGGCCGAAAATGGCGTTCATCGAGCACAAGCTGCGCGAAGACATCACCAACTGGTGGGCGCCGAACCGGGCCTGCGTGGAAGCGATGCTGCGCGCCAGCGGATTTGCGGTAAAAGGAAAGATCGCCGACGAAACTTATCTATGCGAAGCCGCTCACGCGCTACCGGAAATCGAAACGCAGATGATCGACGCGGAACTGCGCGCGGCGACGGGCACGTAGCTCCGCGTTATCGCGTCGGCATTTCCGGCTGGCGTTATGCGCGCTGGCGCGGCGTGTTTTACCCGACGGATCTGGTGCAGCGACGCGAGCTCGAATATGCGTCGCGGCAGATGGATTCGATCGAGATCAACGGCTCGTTCTATTCGCTGCAACGCGCCGACGCGTGGCAACGCTGGCACGATCAGACGCCGGAGGATTTCGTGTTCGCGGTGAAGTGTCCGCGCTTCATCTCGCACATCAAACGGCTGCGCGATATCGAGGCGCCGCTCGCCAATTTCTTTGCGTCCGGCGCGCTGCTGTTGCGGCGCAAGCTCGGCCCGTTACTGTGGCAGTTTCCGCCGAATCTCGCGTTCGACAAAAAGATCTGGAGCGCGTTCCTGCGTCTGTTGCCGAAAACGGCAGCGCAGGCGGCGTCGCTCGCACGCAAACACGATCATCGTATTCGTGCGGCCGCTCTGCCCGATGTCATTGCGCGCCAGCGCTTGCGGTACGCGATCGAAGTGCGTCACGAAAGTTTTCACGACGAGGAATTTCTTACCCTGCTGCGCCGGCACGATGTGGCGCTCGTCACCGCCGACACGGCCGGCAAATATCCCGACTTCGACGACGTCACCGCCGATTTCCTGTACCTGCGTCTGCACGGCGGCGAGGTGCTTTATTCGAGCGGCTACAGCGACGCGGACCTGAAACGCTGGATTCGCCGTATCAAAAAAGACGCGGGTATATCGCGCGATGTGTACTGCTATTTCGACAACGACGCGAAAGTGCACGCGCCGTTCGATGCGCAGCGTCTGCGCGAAATGCTTAATCGCTAGCGGCACACTCTCTGCATCGTCGGCGCTGCTGACAGGAGCGTCGATGCGAAACACGGAGGATTCGAATCTGGCCGCGCGCGCGACCGGCGTTTTGCTGGGCCGCCGCCTGGCGAACCGCGAGGCCGAGTCGCGCCGTATCGGTGCATTCGAAGGCGTGCCGGCGATGGGCCTCGATGCGTTCGGCTCCGTCGCTTACGGACCGGAAGCCGCGCTGACGATGCTGGTGCCGCTCGGCGCGGCGGGGCTCGCTTATATGGGCTGGATCACCGCGCCGATCATCGCGTTGCTGGCGATTCTGTTCCTGTCGTACTGGCAGACCATTCGCGCGTACCCGAACAACGGCGGCGCGTATTTCGTCGCCAAACAAAATCTCGGCACGTCGATGAGCCTGTTCGCCGCGTCGGCGCTGATGATCGATTACGTGTTGAACGTGGCGGTCGGCATTTCCGCCGGCGTCGGTGCGCTCGTCTCCGCAATGCCGGCATTGCAGTCGCATGCGCTCGCGTTGTGTCTGGGCGTCCTCGCGCTGATCACGCTGATCAATCTGCGCGGCACGCTCGATTCGGGCCGGCTGTTCGCGCTGCCGGTTTATCTGTTCGTGCTGAGCTTCGCGGCGATCTTCGTGATCGGCATCGTCAAGGCGCTGTCGAGCGGCGGCCATCCCGCGCCCGTCGTCGCGCCGCCGCCAATCGATGTTGGCGCGCACGCGGCGGGCGCATGGCTGTTGCTGCGCGCGGTCGCCGCGGGTTGCACGGCGATGACGGGTGTGGAAGCGGTCAGCAATGGCGTGGGCGCGTTTCGCGAACCGCAGGTCAAGTACGGGCATCGCACGTTGGCGATCATCGTCACCGTGCTCGGCGTGATGCTGGCGTGCGTCGCGTATCTGGTGCCGGCGTATCGGGTCGGCGCGATGGATGAAACGCTGCCCGGTTACCAGAGCGTGCTAGCGCAGATCGCCGCAGCGGCGGTAGGACAAGGTGCGCTGTATTACGTCGCGCTGATCACGTTGTTGTGCGTGCTCGCGTTGTCGGCGAATACGAGTTTCGTCGGATTCCCGCGCCTGTGCCGGATCATCGCGTGCGATGGGTTCTTGCCGAAACCGTTCGCGCAGGCCGGTCGGCGTCTGGTGTTCTCCTCGGGCATCGTGTGGCTCGCGCTGTGCGCGGCGTTGTTGCTGATCGTGTTCGACGGCATCACCAACCGTCTCATTCCGCTGTTCGCGATCGGCGCGTTTTCGAGTTTCACCGTATCGCAAATTGCGATGGTGTGGCACTGGCGTTCGCAGCGCGACGGCAACGCGGCTCAACGCCGCATCGCGTTGTCGATCAACGCCGTCGGTGCGTGCGCGACGGCGACGGCGTTGATCGTCATCATCGTGGCGAAGTTCACCGAAGGTGCGTGGATCACGTTGATCGTCGTGCCGCTGGTGATCGCGCTGTTGCGATCGATCCGTCGCTATTACGCGCGCGTGGAGCAGCAGGCCGCGCGTGCGCAACCGCTCGCGCTGTACAACGTGCAGCCGCCCGTCGTCGTGGTCATGGTCGAGGATTTGAGCCGGCTGGCGCTGAAAGCCGTGTCGCTCGGCATGAGTTTGTCGCCGGACGTGATCGCGGTGCATCTCACGCACGTGGAAGGTCCGGACACCGAGGTCGAGGCGCTGCGCGACGAGTGGGAAGCGCAAGTCGCCGATCCGGCGCGGCGCGCGAATCGCACGGCACCGCGGCTGGTGACGATGACGTCGCAACGCCGCACGCTGCACGAGCCGTTGCTGAAAATCGTCGGCAAGATCGAAGCGGAATTTCCGCGCCGCACGATTGCCGTGCTGATTCCGGAACTGGTGAAGCGGCGCTGGTATCAGCGCGCGTTGCACACCTATCGCGGACGGCGTTTACGGCGACGCCTGCTCGCCGTGGCCGATCCGCGCATGACGATCGTCAGTGTGCCGTGGAAAGTCGACGACGGCTCATGAGTTCAGTGCGCGCAACACGGAATCGACCACGGATTTCCAATCGCCCGGTTGCGGCTGACGAAAAATACGCATCGTCGGATACCACGGCGAATCGTCGCGTTCGAGCATCCAGCGCCAGTCGCACGGCGTCGGCAGTAACAGCCAGACGGGCAGGCCGAAGGCGCCTGCGAGGTGCGCCATCATCGTGTCGACGCTGATGACGAGATCGAGCGCGTGCAGGCGGCGCGCCTGTTCGAGAATGTCGCGGCAGGCGAGATCGGTTGCCGCGAACGCCAGTTCGCCGCCGCCGTACTGCAGCGAAAACCAGTGCACTCCGCTGGCCTGTGCCAGCGGCGCGAGCAACCGTGGCGCGATCGAGCGCGTCCAATCCCACACGCCGGATTGCCAGACGATGCCGACGCGCCGCAACGATATCGCGCTCATCGTCGCGACCGGCGCAACGTGCAGATACGGCACGCGATCCGGCACCGCGCTCAGGCGCAGCAGATGCGGCAGTTCCATGAGTTCGACGTCGATGTCGTAGTCGGCATCGGGCGCGCCTGAGTGCAGCGGCAGCAGACGATCGATGCCCTCGACGGTCCGCAGCAATTCCAGCAGATTCGGCTGCGCCCATACGATCACCTCGCGCGCGCACCGACGCAGCATCGACAGCAGGCGCGCGAACATCAGCGTGTCGCCGAGGCCGTGATAGCAGCGCACGAGAACGCGTTTGCCATCGACCGGCATGCCGTTCCAGACGTGTTGCAGATGACGAGGCTGCGAATGTTGCGACACGCCGGACCGCAGGCGCGATTGCAGGAAATCGTCGCAGAGTTTCCATGCGGCGGCGAAATCGCCGCGCTGCATCGCCTGTGTCCAGGCATCCGTGCTCAGATGACGAATGCCTCGCCGTGCGCGTTGCGCGCGAGATCCAGATGGCGCGCGATGGTCGCGCCGATGTCGCAGAACGTGTCGCGCTTACCGAGCGCGCCGCGCGCGACGTCCGGGCCGAACGCGAGCAACGGAATGCATTCGCGCGTGTGATCGCTGCCGGGGAATGTCGGATCGCAACCGTGATCGCCGGTGACGATCACGAGATCGTCGTCGCGCAGCATGGCGAGGAGTTCCGGCAGGCGTTGATCGAAGGCTTCGAGCGCGGCCGCGTAGCCGATCACATCGCGGCGATGGCCGAACTGCGTGTCGAAATCGACGAAGTTGGCGAACAGCAGGCCGCCGTCGGCAAGCCGTGGCGTCGCGTCGATCACAGCGTCGAAAACGTCATCGTTGCTGCCGCCTTTGAATTCGCGGCCCGTCGCGGTGTGGCAAAAAAGATCGCCGATCTTGCCGACGGAAACCACATCGCGCTGCGCCGCGATCGCGCGATGCAGCAAGGTATCACCGGGTGGCGTGACGCCATAATCGCGCCGGTTTTTTGTGCGCGTGAAACCGTCGCGCACCGATCCGACGAACGGACGCGCGATCACGCGGCCGACGCGATACGGATCGACCAGTTCGCGCGCGAGTTCGCACAATGTATACAAACGCTGCAATCCGAATGCATCCTCGTGCGCAGCTATTTGAAACACACTATCGGCGGACGTGTAGCAAATCGGGCGGCCGCTTTGCAGATGTTCGGCGCCGAGCTGCACGATGATTTCCGTACCCGATGCGTGGCAGTTGCCGAGCACGCCGTCGATGCCGCCGCGTTCGCACAGCGCGTCGATCAGCTCGCGCGGGAAACTCGGCGGCGTGGCCGGAAAATAACCCCACTCGAACGCAACGGGGCAACCGGCGATTTCCCAGTGACCGGTCTGCGAATCTTTGCCGATCGACCGTTCGGCCGCGCAGCCGGCACGGCCCGCCACCCAACGCTCCGTTTCCAGACCGTGCGGCGCGGAACCGGTCGCGGCGCGGCAGGCTTCGCCGAATCCGAGCGCACGCAAGTACGGCATGCGCAGCGCGCCTTCGCGAACGCCGCTGCGATTCGCGTCGCTGCTCGCGCAGCGTTGCGCGATGTGGCCGAGCGTGTCGGCGCCTTCATCGCCATAGTCCTTCGCATCGGGCGCGCCGCCGACGCCGAGCGAATCGAGCACGAGGATGAACGCGCGCGTCACACCACTTCCGCTTCGCGCGCGACGGGCGCATGCGCGGGCGCGTAACGCGCGATCATTTTCGCGCAGAATTCGGCGAACAATTCCGGATCGCGCGGCGCGCTGGTGTGATGCGGCTCGACGCCGAGATGTTCGGGCGTAAAACAGAATGTCACCGTCACATCGAAATCGCGCAGCGCGTTCATCTGCCGATCGAACCACGCGAGCGCATTCGGCCGGAAACTGTCCGCCCACGACAAACCCGTGCGCAGGTAACGCACGCCGAGACGTTTCATCCACGCCACCGCGTCGTCGAGGCGGTGATCCTCGAAATGGAACCACTGACACAATCCCATCTGCGCGGCAAACGGCGCGTAGCGCGGCAGCGCGGATTTCGGCGTGCCGTCTTCGCGCAACAGGCCCATGTGGAAATGCCGGTAATACGATGAACCTTCGGCTTCCTTGTGGCGCGTGGTCGCTTCCCACTCGCGCGGCAAATCGTACAGGCTGTACCAGTGGATGCGCGGCGCGCGGCCGATCAGCAATTGCGCGGTGCGCTCCACGCCCCATGCCTGCACGTCGTCGGAACCGAAACTCGATACGCCGACTTCGGAAATCCACACTGGCTTCGCCGTCACCGCTTTTATCTCGGCGATCTTCTGCGGCCATTCGTCGATCTGCCAGAGATTCCAGTCGAGCGGAAATCCGTGCACGGCGATCACGTCGAGGTGATCGAGCAAACCGTAGCCGTCGAGCCGATGAATGAACGACGGATCGATCGGCGACATGCCGCCGAGCACGCGCGGCAGATGCGGATTCTCCGCCTTGATCGCCTGCGCGGCGAGCGCCGTCATGCGCGCAAACCGCGACCAGTCCGGATCGACCGCAGGATCCCAGTGCGATTTGTTGTTCGGCTCGTTCCACAGCATCGCCGCTTCGATCATGGGTTTTCCCGTGCTTCGTGGGTGGAGGAGGGCGCCGGCACGAGCGCGCTTTCGCTGGCGGGCGACAAACCTTCGCGATCGCGTTCGGCGAGCAGTTGCATCGCGGCGCGGTAGCCGGCGAGCGTGCCGACGTCGACGTACGATTCGCCCGCCTGGCAACCGATGGCGTGGCCGCCGCGGGCGATCCATGCGTTGACGAGCGTGCCGATGTATTCGTCGCGCCGTTGCGGCTCCCGCCATAACGCGTGCAGTTCGTGGAAGATGCGCGCCGGCATCTTGAACGCGCCCCACACCCAGCGCGTGCCGGGATTGATTTGCTTGACGCGGATTTCGACGACGCGATCGTCGTCGTCGAGCATGACGGCATCGAACCGCTCGGGACGTTCGACAGGGAACAACAAGAAGGAGAGCGCATCGTCCGGCAACGCATTCAACGCGCCGGACGGGAACCACACGGTATCCGGCAAACCGATGGCGACGGTTTCGTCGTCGGCGATCAATGGCGCGGCGCGGAAGATCGCGTCGCACAATCCGGCGGGTTCGGACTGCACGACATAGGCGAGATCGGCCGAGGCGAATCGTCCGCCGAAATAATTGAGGATGTCGGATTTGCCCGAGCCGATGACGAAACAGATCTTGTCGGCGCCGCCGCGGATCAGGCGTTCGATCAGGTATTCGCTGACTGCGCACGGACGCTGCATGTCGTCGAGCACGCGGCTGCCGACCGGGAGCAGTTCCTTCGAGAAAGCCAACGGCTGGATGCGGCTGCCGCGTCCGGCGGCGGGAATTATGCCCCACACGATTCCACCTCACGAGGCGTTTGCGATAGCGCCGATTCGAGATAACCGATCAGTCGTGCGACACGGTGCGCCGATGTGTGCTCAGCGAGGGTGCGCTCGCGCGCGGCGCGGCCGATGCGTTGCAGTGTTGCGTCGTCGATGTCGAGCGCGGCAAGCGTGTGATTGGCCGTGGTGCCGATCAGGATTTCGTCGCCCGGTGTGTAGAACTCTTCGATGCCCGGCCAGCTGTCGCTGAGGATCGCCGCGCCGCAGGCGGCGGCTTCGAACAGGCGTCCGGACGGACACCAGCCGCACGCGGCCATCGACGCGCGCGTGGCGTTGAGCGTGAGCCGCGACGATGACATGAACGCGGCGTGCTCGCCCGGCGGCAAATGCCGCACAAAGTATACATTGTCGCCCCACGGGAAATCGTGCGGGTATTGCGCGCCGGCGATGACGAATCGCGAGTTCGGGCGATAACGTGCGGGCTGCAGGAACAGTTCGTCGATCACGCGCTGGCGATCGGCCGCGTAGGTGCCGATCCATGACATGTCGGCGCGGTAGTGTTCGGCGAATGGCATAGGCCGATGCACGTCCGGATCGACATGCCCGTACAATGGATGCACGTCGCGTGCACCGAGCACATCGCGCAAGTCTTCCAGCGCCGCGCCGCCGGTGTAGCTCAGCACGAGGTCGTAATCGCGCAGGCCGCGCGCGTCCAGATACGCCGGGC
>DATAVJ010000068.1:0-29752 GCA_036267795.1 Rudaea sp. | reverse complement strand
CGGCCCCGGCCGGCCCAAGGACCTCGAGAAACGCGCAGCGATACTGAACGTGGCGAAGCGTCTATTCACCACGCAAGGATTCGACGGCACGAGCATGGATGCGATCGCCGCCGCCGCCGGCGTGTCGAAACTCACCGTCTACAGTCACTTTCAAGATAAGGAACGGCTCTTCACGGCCGCGGTGGAGTGCGTCTGCGCGGAACAGATGCCTGCCGAAATCTTCCGGGCCGATCTGAAAGGCCCGATCCGCAAGCAGCTCATCACGATCGCGCGCGCGTTTTTTTCGCTGATCACCAGCGAAGAGGCTGTCGCCGTGCACCGCACCATCGTTGCGAACGCGCGTCAGTCGCCCAAGCTCGCGGAACTATTTTGGGAAGCGGGACCCAAACGCACGCAGTTGGCGTTCGAATCATTCCTGCGCGACGAAGTGAACGGCGGCAAGCTCGACATTCCCGATCTGCATCGCGCCACGACGCAGTTTTTCTGCCTGCTCAAAGGCGAATATCATGCGCGCATGGAATTCGGCTGCTGCGGCAAAGTCGCCGAGAGCGAAATCCACGAGCACATCGAACATACCGTGGATTTTTTCCTGCGCGCTTACGCTCCTCGTTGAAACTAGCACCTCGCTGAGCTAGCGCCTCGCTGAGCATTGCGCTCAGCCTTTATCGCCGCGAAATTCCGATTTGATCCACGTGTCGATCATGTGCTTGTCGTAACGCAGCGGATCGGTGTTCGTCGGCATCACGTTGTCGTGCAGATACGAAAGATCGCGCAATCTGGCTTGACTCTCCCGCACCGTTTTTCCGTCGGCGCCGATCAGCCGAAAGTGCAGATCGATCCGCGGCGGATAGATGTCTTTCATGATGCGGATATCCTGCGCATCGGGACCGCGCCACGGTTCGAAATCGCCGGCCAGCTTGATGTCGTCGATCGTTACGTCGAGCCGTTGTCCCGGCGGCAACTGCGCGTCGGCGCGCTCACGGATGTAGGTGCTGAGTTCTTTCATCCAGTCGTCCGGCCGCAGCAAGCCGCGGTGCGTCGGGTTCTGCTTTACTTCGCTCAACGCATCCGACGGCGCCCAGCTCACATTTACCCGCGATGCGTCCGCAAACGCGCCCGCCGCAGCGGTTGTCAGGGCGAATGCAAGGAAGGCATTGAATAAAGCGCGCAGATTTCGTTTCATGGACATGACGGCACCTCGTCTCGACTCACATCAAAAGACCGGACGTTCGCGTACATAGTTTCGTCGCACGGTCGCCTCGCGTTTATACGCCGTTCGTGTTTCAATGTCCGCAGAAGCGGGGGTGTTTCCGACGACAGGTTTCGTTCGTCGGAGGCTGAGAAAGACCCTTCGTACCTGATCCGGCTGACCGCCACGCGCGGTCACGGCGTAGGAAGCTTCGATGGCAGGAAGTAGTGATGATTCCGCCGTCCCCGCCGCTTCATCCCGTTTTTCGTCAATGAGGACGACTCGATGAATGCACTGGCCTCCGAACTCATCCGCCAAACCGAAGAGCTTTCCGAAAGCGTCACGCGCCCGATTTCCGGATCGCAAAAAATTTACGTCGACGGCAGCCGGCCGGATTTGCATGTGGCCATGCGCGAAGTGGCATTGAGCGATACGCCGCTCGCATTCGGAGCGGAGAAAAATCCGTCGATCGCGATTTACGACACGTCGGGTCCGTACACCGATCCGAATGTGGCCGTCGATCTCGTCGCCGGCCTTGCGCCGTTGCGCGCACGCTGGATCGAAGAACGCGGCGACACGGAAATCTTGCGCGGCTTGTCATCGGAGTTCGGGCGCAAGCGCGCGGCCGATCCGAAGCTCGATGCCGTTCGATTTCCGCACGTAGATGCGCCGCGCCGCGCGAAATCCGGCGCGAACGTTTCGCAGATGCATTACGCGCGCCGCGGCATCGTCACGCCGGAAATGGAATACATCGCGATTCGTGAAAATCAACGCATCGAATCGCTGCGCGACAACGAATTGCTGAAACAACACGCCGGGCAGAATTTCGGCGCGGCGGCCATCAAACTCATCACGCCCGACTTCGTGCGCGACGAAGTGGCGCGCGGCCGCGCCATCATTCCGAACAACATCAATCATCCCGAATCAGAACCCATGGTGATCGGGAGGAATTTCCTCACCAAGATCAACGCGAACATCGGCAACTCCGCCGTGTCGAGTTCGATCGCCGAAGAAGTCGAAAAGATGGTGTGGTCGATCCGTTGGGGCGGCGATACCGTGATGGATCTGTCGACCGGCAAACATATCCACGAAACGCGCGAATGGATCATCCGCAACTCGCCGGTTCCCATCGGTACCGTGCCGATTTATCAGGCACTGGAGAAAGTGGACGGACGCGCCGAAGAACTCACGTGGGAAATTTTCCGCGATACGCTCATCGAGCAAGCCGAGCAAGGCGTGGACTACTTCACGATCCACGCCGGCGTGCGGCTGCCGTACATTCCGCTCACCGCGAAACGCGTGACCGGCATTGTGTCGCGCGGCGGGTCGATCTTGGCGAAATGGTGTCTGGCGCATCACAAGGAAAATTTCCTCTACACGCATTTCGAAGACATCTGCGACATCATGAAGGCATATGACGTCGCTTTCTCCCTCGGCGACGGATTGCGGCCGGGCTCCATCGCCGACGCCAACGATGCCGCGCAATTCGCCGAACTCGACACGCTGGGCGAACTCACCCAAATCGCGTGGAAGCACGATGTGCAGACCATGATCGAAGGTCCGGGCCACGTGCCGATGCAGCTCATCAAGGAAAACATGGAGCGTCAGCTGCGCGTCTGTCACGAAGCGCCTTTTTATACGTTGGGACCGCTGACGACGGACATCGCGCCCGGCTACGATCACATCACGAGCGCGATCGGTGCAGCGCTGATCGGCTGGTTCGGTACGGCAATGCTCTGTTACGTCACGCCGAAAGAACATCTTGGCTTGCCGAACAAACAAGACGTTCGCGACGGCATCATCGCGTACAAGATCGCCGCGCACGCCGCCGATCTCGCGAAGGGACATCCTTCTGCGCAAGTCCGCGACAACGCGTTGTCGAAAGCGCGTTTCGAATTCCGTTGGCAGGACCAGTTCAATCTCGGTCTCGATCCGGAGAAAGCACAGGAATTCCACGACGAAACTCTGCCGAAAGACGCGCACAAACTCGCGCATTTCTGCTCGATGTGCGGTCCGCATTTCTGCTCGATGAAAATCACGCAGGACGTGCGCGATTACGCCAAGCAACAGGGCGTGACCGAAAACGACGCGATCGTGCATGGCATGGCGGAAAAATCGGCGCAATTCCGCGAGGCCGGCAGCGAAGTATACATTGCGGCATCCGATTCGCCGGGCGCGTGAGACTCGGATTTCCTTTCATCCAGTTGCCGCTGCGTTTCGACGCGGCGGCGCTCGCCGGCGAATTGGCGGCAATCGACGAATCGGAATGGCGTCCGCATCCGCAAGGGTTTCCCGGCAATTCAGCGCTTCCGCTGGTGGCGGTCGATGGCGATCCGGACAACGACGGACTCGTCGGCCCGATGCGGCCAACCGCTTATCTCGGCCGTCTGCCGTATCTCGGCGACGTACTGCGAAGCCTCGGCGCGGTGCTCGGCCGCACCCGGCTGATGCGCTTGTCCGGCCAGGCGGAAGTCAATCCGCACATCGACCAGGCGTATTACTGGGCCGAACGCATGCGCATCCACGTGCCCATCGTCACCCAGCCGCGCGTGATGTTCTATTGCGGCGACGCAGCCATCAATATGGCGGCGGGCGAATGCTGGATTTTCGACACGTGGCGCCTGCATCGCGTTCACAACGACGGCGACAATGTGCGCATACACCTGGTCGCCGATACGGTGGGAGGCGAGGCGTTCTGGGCGTTGATGAAGCAGAGTCGCCCCGCACAGGCGAGCAAGAACGGCTGGCCGTTGCGCGAGGTGCCGCCTGGTTCCATGCCCGATGTGCCGTTGCAGTTCGAAACGGTCAACGTGCCGCGCGTGATGACGCCGTGGGAACTCGATACGCACCTGCGTTTCCTGTTCGGCGAAATGCAACCGCATCCGGCCATGAACGAGGCCAAGCGCGTCACGCTCGAATTCATCCGCAACTGGCAGGCGACGTGGTCGCGCTTCGGCGACGCCATCGAAGGGTTTCCCGATTTTCGCCGTCTGATCGATGAGTACGTCGGTCAGATGCGCCGCTTCTCGGGCCAACTCGTGCTGCGAAACGGATTACCGTTTCTGAAAACGGCTACGATATTGGCGTTCAACGCGGCACTCGCCGACGGCAACAATTCGCCGGAAAGCGGCGAGTTGCGGCCGACGATGCCCGGACCACGCGCCGCCGCGGGCGACGGCATCACGTTCGATCGCCCGGTATTCATCGTGTCGCCGCCGCGTTCCGGTTCGACCTTGTTGTTCGAAACATTGGCGCGCGCACCGGATGTCTACACGATCGGCAGCGAGAGCCATCGCATTTTCGAGCAGCTGCCGAGCCTGCATCCGCAAACGCGCGACTATCGATCCAATCGCCTGGACGCTTCCGCCGCGACTGCGGAAATAATCGACGCGCTGCACGAACGTTTTCGCGCGCGCCTGATCGATCGCGACGGCAAACCTGCATCTCCCCAAGCGGTGCGCATGCTCGAGAAGACGCCGAAGAATTCTCTGCGCATTCCATTTCTGCGCGCCGTGTTTCCGCAGGCGAAGTTCGTCTATCTGTACCGCGACGTGCGGCAAACGCTGGCAAGCATGATCGAGGCATGGAATTCCGGTCAGTTCCGCATGTATCCGCAATTGCCGGGATGGACAACGCCGCCATGGTCGCTCCTGCTGACGGAAGGCTGGTGCGATCTGATCGGCAAGCCGCTGCACGAGATCGTCGCCGCGCAATGGCAATCCGTGACCGATCGGCTGCTGGACGATTTGCAAGACATTCCTGAAGCGGATCGTTACGTCGCCCGTTACGATGCGCTGCTCGCGAATCCGGCGCAGGAGATCGCTCAGGTGTGCCGTGCGCTGGACTTGGCGTGGGATCGTCCGCTAGAACCGACGTTGCCCGTGGCGCGCCACACGCTGTCGCCGCCGGGTGCCGACAAATGGCGTCGGCATCAGGCCGACATCGAAGCCGTGTTGCCGAAAATCGCCGCTACCGTCGATCGCGCGAGCGCATTCGCGGCACGTTGATCGCGAAGCGTAAAGTCGAGCGTGTCACAATAGCTGCCTCGCTTGCCGGTGAATCGTCATGCCCGTAACCAGCCGTTTCCGATCGTTCGCCCCGTGGGTAATGGTGAGAGCCATCGGCGTCGTCGTCGTGCTTCTGATTCTGCTGGTGCTCGGGCTGATGTGGTGGTGGAGTTACGAGCCGCATCAGTTCGATGTCGTCGCGGCAGCGCAGCAGCGGGCGGCGGCGCGTCAGCAACACGTCGTCACGGGTTCCGTCGTCACGAGCACGCTGATGGGCTGCGGCGAGATACTCATCAACAAGCGCGGCGGCTACATCTCGAACGACAAATTTCCGCCCGGCGTGTTCATGGACAATGTTCCGAATTGGGAATTCGGCGTGTTGACCGCAACGCGCGATCTCGCTCGCGAAATGCGCAACCGGTTCTCGCGATCGCAATCGCAGTCCGAAGAAGATGTCGATCTGAAAGAAGCCGATCCGTTGTTTTCCAGTCCGAACGATCGCTGGCTTCTCCCGAGTTCGGAAGGCCAATATCAAAAAGCGATCGATCACGTCGGCGGTTATCTCGAACGCCTGGAAAAAAACGATCCGAACGGCGCGCAGTTCTTCGCGCGTGCCGACAGTCTCGCGGATTATCTCGACATGGTGTCGTCGCGGCTCGGCAGTTTGTCGCAGCGGTTGTCGGCGAGCGTCGGCCAAATACGCTTGGAGGGCGATGCACCGGTCGAGTCAGGTACGGAGTCGACCGCAAAGAACAAACCCCAAGTCGTGCAGACGCCGTGGTCGCAGATCGACGACGTGTTCTATGAATCGCGCGGGTACACATGGGCGTTGCTCGAGCAGTTGAAAGCGATACAAGTCGACTTCGCACCCATTCTCGAGCGGAAAAACGCGGTGGTCAGTCTCAAGCAAATCATCCGCGAACTGGAAGAATCGCAAAAACCGGTGCACAGTCCGATCATTCTCAACGGCAGTCCGTTCGGGTTTTTCGCCAATCATTCGCTGGTGATGGCGAATTACGTCTCGCGCGCGAATGCTGCCGTCATCGATCTGAAATCGCTGCTCAATCGCGGTTGACGTAATGCGTTCACGATTGGATTTTCGATCGTTGTGGACGGCGACCTTTAGCGACGGCCGATGGCTCTGGCTTCTCCTGCTCCTGCCCGTCGCACTGTTTTTGCCTGCGCTGCCGATCGACGAAACGCGTTATCTCGCCGTCGCGTGGGAAATGCGCGCGCACGGCGATTTCCTCGTGCCCCATCTCAACGGCGCGACATACTCCGACAAACCGCCGTTGCTGTTCTGGCTGATCAATGCCGCGTGGACGGTGTTCGGTCTGAACGTCTGGTCCGTCCGGCTCGGCGTGTTGGCGGCTTCGTTTGCGTCCGTCGTTCTGTTCGAGCGGCTCGTGCGCAGGCTCGATCCGGATGCGCAACTTGCGCGCAATGCCGCCTTCATTCTCATGGGGATGATCTACTTCGCGCTGTTTTCCAGCGCGATCATGTTCGATGTGCTGCTTGCCACGTGGGTGCTGATCGCGCTGCACGGCGCAGTCGATCTCGATGCACAGCGCTGGCGTCGCGGGACCCTGTTGCTCGCCGTCGGATTCGGTCTCGGCATTCTTACCAAAGGTCCGGTGGTACTGCTCGATGCCGGGCTGGCTATCGCCTTTGCACCGTGGTGGAGCGAAACCGCAAAAAACAATAAGGCGAAATGGTACGGCTGCCTCGGCCTGGCGATTCTTGGCGGCGCCGCACTCGCATTGGCGTGGGCAATTCCCGCGGCGATTTCCGGCGGCCCTAATTACGCGAACGCGATATTCCTGCATCAGACCGTCGACCGCCTCGCCAAAAGCTTCGCGCATCGGCGGCCGATGTGGTGGTACTTCACCGTCGTTCCCTTCATGGTCGTGCCGTGGACCATCGCCATGCGCGCGTCGTGGCCTGCATGGCGGAGCGGTTTCCACAATTCCAAAAGTATACGCTTCGCCGTTGCGTGGGCGATGCCTGCATTCGTCGCGTTCTGCCTGGTCAGCGGCAAGCAGCCGCATTATCTGCTGCCGCTGCTGGGGGCAGTCGCGTTGTACTTCGCGATCGTGCTGCGCCAACCCGGCGCAAAGGTCAGCAGCATGCTGTTCGTCATCGCGCTCGTCGCAAGCGGCATCGTGCTGGCGGCGTTGCCCGTGTTCGCCGCGCACGTTGCCGAGATCCCTCGGGTGCAGTCCATCGTCCATCGATACGATGTGACGAGCGACTCATTGCGCGTCATCGCCGGACTGTCGCCCCTGTGCGGACTTTGCATCGTCGCAATCGGGATGATGCTGATGGCGGTGCCGCGCATGCGGCATTCAATCCGTGCCGTCGCATTGAGTTGTGCCGCCGTGGCTGCGGTGTCGGCGCTCGGGTTGGCGCAAATGATGGATCCGACCATCGATGTTTCCGTCGCCGCGGCGCGCATCAAACAAATTCAGGAAAGCGGCAGGCCGATTGCGCATCTGGCGTGGCATCACGGGTTGTTCGAATTCGCCGGACGCCTCACGCAACCGCTGCCTTACGTCACCTTCGGCGAACTGCACGAGTGGTGTGTCGCACACCCCGATGGTGAAATTGTCACATTGTATACAAAGTATCCGATCCCCGTGAAACCTGAAGCGGAGATTCCGTACCGATTCGGGAAAATCACGTTCTGGCGTGCCGCCGACATCATTCCCGTACAGCTCGTGCCCGCGCCGAAACAGACGGAGGACGACGAAACGGCAGACGACTAAAACATCGGCTTGTCGGGGCAATCCTGGAAGCGAGCCACGGATTCATCGATTTCCTTGCGCGCCGCCGCAGCATCGCGCCATCCATCGATCTTCACCCACTTGCCTTTTTCGAGGTCTTTGTAATGCTCGAAAAAGTGCGCGATGCGATCGCGCCAGTGCGGCGCGACGTCGCCGATGTCCCTGATGTGCGCATAACCCGCGAACACTTTTTCGATCGGCGCTGCGACGATCTTGGTGTCCGCGCCGGCTTCGTCCGTCATCGCCAGCATGCCGACCGGACGGCAGCGAATGACCGCGCCCGGAATCAGCGGCATGGGAATCACCACGAGCACATCGACCGGATCGCCGTCGCCGCACAGCGTGTGCGGGACGTAGCCGTAATTGCACGGATATCGCATCGGCGTGGACAGCACGCGATCCACGAAAATCGCCCCGGTAGCCTTATCCACTTCGTATTTGATCGGCTCGGCGTCTTTCGGAATCTCGATGATGACGTTGATTTCGTTGGGCACGTCGCGGCCGGCGGAAACGAGATCGAGGCCCATGTTTTTCTCCGAAAATGTCAGGTGCCGATGGCGAGGGCCGCGAAGGATACGCGAATCGCGCCGATGGCGCACGGTTCAGCGTGCGCCGTAGTGATAGCGGCAGGAAACGATCTCTATCTGAAGGCGTTCGACGCGATAGACGAGGCGATGACTGTCATCGATCCGGCGCGACCAGCAGCCTGTCAGCTCGCCTTTCAGCGGCTCCGGTTTGCCGATCCCGCTAAAAGAATCACGCAGACAATCGCGGATAAGGCCGTTGATTCGATCCAGCGTCTTTCGATCTTGTTTCTGCCAATGTAGGTAGTGTTCCCGAGCGACGACATCGAAGACGAGTCGTTTAGCCACGTTTCTTCCTTTTCGCGGCTGCCTTGGAGCGCTTGGGTTTGCGGATCACGTCGTACGTGGTGCGCGGCTCGTTGATCCTGTTCGACGCTATTGGTTCGATCAACTCGCCGCGCACGAACTTGCCTTCGTCCAGGCGCGCGATGGCTTCACGCAAGTGTCGGGCGTTCGCGGGACTCGCGAGAAGGTATTCGGTTTCCTGCCAGCTATTCCAGGTTGCCAGCGGCATGACGACGACGTCTTCCGCGTCCCGACGCGTAATGATTGTAAAGTCGGCGTCATCGATCACGCGATCGAGCACTTCCCGCAAATTGTTGCGCGCGTCAGAAAAATTGATCGTTTTCATCGTATTCCAACCTGTACGTGATGTTGTACAAGTTAGATAAGCGCATCGGAGAAGTCAAGGACACGATGCGGATAGAAAAACCCCGCGTGTGCGGGGTTTTTGTGATGCGAATCGATCTTCTACTTCGTATGGCCCCATAGATACGTGAACGCCAGCGCCGACATGAAAGCCGCCTGCTTGTTGTCGGCCGCGGCGCCGTGCCCGCCTTCGATGTTCTCGTAGAAGTTTGCATCGTCGCCGAATTCGATCATGCGCGCGGCCATCTTGCGCGCCTGCGCGGGTCCGACGCGGTCGTCGCGCGTCGACGTCGTGAACAGGATGGGTGGATACTTTTTACCTTTTTCCACATTTTGATACGGTGAGAACGTTTTGATGAACGCCCAATCTTCCGCTTTGTCCGGATCGCCGTACTCGGCCATCCATGATGCGCCGGCGGACAGGTGCGTATAACGTTTCATGTCGAGCAACGGCACTTCGCAGACGATGGCCGCCCACAACTGCGGATACAGTGTGAGCATGTTGCCCATCAGCAATCCGCCATTGCTGCCGCCCAGCGCGCCGAGATGTTGTTGTGACGTGATCTTGCGGGCGACGAGATCTTGCGCGACAGCGGCGAAATCTTCGTACGCACGCAAACGATTCGCCTTCAACGCGGCCTGATGCCAGCGCGGTCCGTACTCGCCGCCGCCGCGGATGTTGGCGACGACATACGCGCCGCCATGCGCCAGCCACGCGCGTCCCACGCCGCCGCTGTAATACGGCTGCAGCGAAATCTCGAAGCCGCCGTAGCCGGTGAGCAACGTGGGCGTCGATCCGTCCATCTTTGTACTTTTCGACGCAACGACGAAATATGGAACCCGCGTGCCGTCTTTCGACGTGGCGAAAAACTGATTCACGTCGTAGCCGGACGCGTCGAAGAATTTCGGGCTGTGCTTGATCGGTTTCGCTTCGCCTTTGCCTATCGTGCCGTAATACAGCGTTGTGGGTTCAAGAAAGCCCGCGACGGTGAGGAAATAGGCGTCGCTCTCGTCAGCATCGACACCGCCGGCCGTTATCGCGCTCAATTTCGGCGTGCCGCCGAGAGGCTCGCGTTTCCATTCGCCCGCTTTGCCCGGCGGCGTGAGCACTTCGAGGCGGCTCGCGACATTGTCCAGCTCGATTAGAATAAAGTGATGGCGCGTCGTCGAGAAACTTTCGAGCGAGCGCGTGTCTGTGGGCGTGAACAGAACGGTGAGATCGCGCTTGCCGGCCATGAAGTCGTCGAACTTCGTGACGAGCAACGATCCGGCCGGGAATGTCTTGCCGCCGACGTTCCAATCCGAACGCAACTGGATCGTCAGCCATTCGCGTGCGACGTTGGTTTCGGCATCGTTCTGCACATCAATCTTCCTCAGTGTGCCGTCTTTGCCGCGCAGGAAGGTTTCATTGTTGTAGAACGCGAGCGAACGCACGACGAAATCGCGCTCGAAGCCGGGCGTGTGGTCGCGATAACCCGATGCAGAAAGATCGTCTTCCTTGCCTTCGTAAACCGTGGCGGCGTCGGCGAGCGGCGTGCCGCGTTTCCATTCCTTCACGATGCGCGGATAGCTCGATTTCGTCATCGAACCCGGACCGAAATCGGTGCCGACGTAGAGACGGTCTTTGTCGATCCACGCGACTTGCGATTTTGCTTCCGGCAGCGTGAAACCGTCTGTCACGAACGTCTTGGTCGTGAGATCGAATTCGCGCACGACGTCCGCATCCGCGCCGCCGCGCGACAGCAGGATCAGGCAGTGCCGATACTCCGGCTTCAGGCAATCCGAGCCGTGGAAAACCCAATTCTCTTTTTCTGAGGCAGCGAGTGCGTCGATGTCGATCACCGTTTCCCATTTCGGATGGTCTTTGCGGTATTCGTCGGGCGTCGTGCGGCGCCACAATCCGCGCGAATGCGCCGCGTCGCGCCAGAAGTTGTAATAAAACGATCCCATCTTCGAGACGAACGGAATCTTTTCTTTCGAATCCATCACTTCGAGGATTTGATCGCTCATCGTCTTGAATTGCGGCGACGACGCATACTTGTTCACGGTTTCGGCGTTGCGCGCCTTCACCCAATCCAGCGCTTTCGCACTGTCGGTTTCTTCAAGCCAAAGATAAGGATCTTCCGGCGCGGCCGACGATTTGTCTTGAGCGGATTTGGACACAGTGTTCACGGGTTTCTGGTTCGCGCAGGCAGCAAGCAACCACACGATGGCAACAACGCACACGCGTGTAAATATCGACATTGGATTCTCCCGATGAGAGACGAAGGCCGCGTCCAATGAAGGACGCGCCGGCGCGCCGGCCGATAGACCGGCACGCCCTGTTCCTGCTTACAGAAGCGGAATGAGCAACAACGCGACGATGTTGATGATCTTGATCAGCGGATTCACGGCCGGACCTGCCGTGTCCTTGTACGGATCGCCCACGGTGTCGCCGGTGACGGCTGCTTTGTGCGCGTCAGAACCTTTGCCGCCGAAGTTGCCGTCCTCGATGTATTTCTTCGCGTTGTCCCACGCGCCGCCGCCGGTCGTCATCGAAATGGCGACGAACAAACCGGTGACGATGGTGCCGACGAGCACGCCGCCGAGCGCTTTGGCGCCTTCCGCGCTCGATCCGGTGATCCACTTCGCGCCGAACGCGACGACGACGGGAACGAGAACGGGCAGCAATGACGGAATCAGCATTTCCTTGATCGCCGATTTGGTGAGCAGATCGACGGCCTTGGAATAATCCGGCTTGCCGGTGCCTTCCATGATGCCTTTGATATCGCGGAATTGACGGCGCACTTCTTCCACCACCGAACCCGCCGCGCGGCCCACGGCTTCCATCGCCATCGACGCGAACAGATACGGAATCAATCCGCCGATGAACAGGCCGATGATGACCATGTGATCGGACAGATCGAACGGAATCAGTTGACCTGCCAGGTTCGGCGCGGTCGACAAGTTGTGCGTGTAGTCGGCGAACAGGACGAGCGCGGCCAGGCCGGCCGAGCCGATCGCGTAACCCTTCGTCACGGCTTTCGTCGTGTTGCCGACGGCGTCGAGCGGATCGGTGATCGCGCGGATTTCCTTCGGCAGTTCGGCCATTTCGGCGATGCCGCCGGCGTTGTCGGTGATCGGACCGTACGCGTCGAGCGCGACGATCATGCCCGTCATCGACAACATGGCCGTCGCAGCGATCGCGATGCCGTACAGACCGGCGAAGAAATGCGCGCCCCAGATCGCGGCGCACACGGCGAGCACCGGAAGCGCGGTGGATTTCATCGACACGCCGAGGCCGGCGATGATGTTCGTCGCGTGGCCCGTCGTCGATGCTTTCGCCACGTGACGCACCGGCGAATATTCCGTCGCCGTGTAGTATTCGGTGATCACGACCATCGCGACCGTGAGCAGAATGCCGATCACCGCGCACCAATAAATATTCCACACGCCGTAGACCGAACCGGCCATCATCGATTGCGTGACCGGAATGAACGCGAGCAAAGCGATCACGGCGGAAACACCGACGCCGACATACAACGCATTCATGATCTTCGCGCCGGGTTTCGTCTTCACGAAAAACGTGCCGATGATCGACGCGATGATCGACACGGCGCCGAGCACCAGCGGATACATCACGCCGTAGTCGCCGACGTCTTTGCCGAGCACGCCGCCGAGCAGCATCGTTGCGATCAAGGTGACCGCATAGGTTTCGAACAAGTCGGCCGCCATGCCGGCGCAGTCGCCGACGTTGTCGCCCACGTTGTCCGCGATCACCGCCGGGTTGCGCGGATCGTCTTCCGGAATTCCCGCTTCCACTTTGCCGACGAGATCGGCGCCGACGTCCGCGCCTTTCGTGAAGATGCCGCCGCCCAATCGCGCGAAAATCGAAATCAGCGAGGAACCGAAGGCGAGGCCGATCATCGCGTGCAGCGCGTCATCCTGTGTGTAGCCGAAGTGCAGAAGGGCGCCGTAGTAACCGGCGACGCCGAGCAGTCCCAAGCCCACGACCAACATGCCCGTGATCGAGCCGCCGCGAAACGCGACTTGCAATGCCGCGTTCATGCCGCTGCGCGCGGCTTCGGCGGTGCGTACGTTCGCCTGCACTGAGATGTTCATGCCGATATAACCGGCCAGACCCGACAAAATCGCGCCGATCGCAAAGCCGATCGCCGCATTCCAGTGCAATGCGAAACCGATGACGAGGAAAAGCACGACGCCGACAACGCCGATCGTCGTGTACTGTCGATTGAGATAGGCGCGCGCACCTTCCTGGATCGCCGCCGCGATTTCCTGCATGCGCGCATTGCCCGCCGGTTTGGCGAGAATCCAGCTTCGCGACCACACTCCATACACGATAGCCAGCACGGCACAGCCGAGCGCTATCCACATAGCGTATTGCTGAAAAAACATCGAGATCTCCCTTGAAAACGGCAGTGGCAACGTCAGGATGGCAAAACCGGGCCAGTATAGCGGGGCGGCGGGCGAACGCTAAGCCTGCCGCAACCGTTCGGATACGTCTGGCAGAATGCCGCGATGAGGCAAGGAAAATCAGCGGCCGCCGACATCGAGCCGCGCGGGATTTCGCGCGCGCCGGACGGCTATCTTCCGGCGCTCACCGGCCTGCGCGGAATCGCCGCGTGCTGGGTGGTACTTTTTCACCTGTGGGAATTCTCCGGATCGCCGACGTTGGGCGTTTCTATCTTCGATTTCACCTCCATCGCGCGCTTCGGCTTCATGGGCGTGGATTTGTTTTTCGTCCTGTCCGGTTTTTTGTTGTCGATGCCGTTTCTTCGCGCCGATGTTCTGCATCGTCCCGCGCCGAGTTTGTCCGGCTTCTGGATTCGGCGCTGTCGTCGTGTGCTGCCGGCGTATTACGTGCAACTCGTCATCATCGCGGCAACGTTGTGGTGGCTTGGAAAAACAGCTTCGCTGACGCCGTTCAATCTCGCGGCGCACGCATTGCTTATCCAGAATCTTTTCGCGGGCATCGTGCCGCTCAATGCGGTGTATTGGACGATGCCGGTCGAATGGGATTTCTACATCGTCCTGCCGCTGATGACTCTGCTCTTGTCCCGATTGCGTCCGGCGTTCGCGTTGTTCGTCTTGGTGTGTTTGTCCGTTGCGTTTCGCGCTGCCTGCTATCGGGCATATCTCGATCCGGCCTGGGCGCAGATCGTCGACTACGGCCGCATCATGCAGTTGCCGGCGCGGTTCGATGAATTTTTCTTCGGCATCCTCGGCGCGTGGCTGACCCTGCGCCGAGCGGCCTCGCCGGCGCGCGCTCGATGGTGGATGAGCGGCGGCATCATCGGCATCGTCATTGCGGTGGCCGGACAATCCGTTTTCGGCGACGTTTTCTGGAATCCGCGATTGCCGTGGATCCTTCTGTATCTCACCTGGATCGGTTTATCGTTTGGCGCCATCGTGTACGGCGCCGCCGCGCAATCCGGGCCGCGCGTCTGGTTCGGCGGGCGAGTGCTGAGCTGGCTCGGGTTGATCAGCTACAGCCTGTATCTTTGGCATTACCCATTGCTGCAAGCCGCGCAGCATATCAATGGCAACGCGACGGGTGGACCGTTGGCGTTGCTGCAAAACATCATCGTTCTGACGCCGGCAATCCTTTTCGTCAGCTGGCTGTCGCAGCATTTTGTGGAGCGGCCGTTTCTCGTCGAACGATCGAGCCGGACGCCGAGACACGGCATGCCGGCATCGTTCGACGATCGCTGACTAGTTGTCTTCGATCGAATACGCGGGCAATTTTTTCTTCACGAGTTTACGCTTCAGCGTCGCGTATTTCGGCAGACCGGTGGTTGCGTCGTACGGCGGCGTATCCTGGCCGCGGATCAGCGGCTCGAAATAACGCCGTGCGGCGGGGGTTATCGAAAATCCGTCGGGCGAAATGTAATTCGGCGGCAACTTCTTCTCGATGTTGGCGACCTTCGTAATCGGAACTTCGACGATCTTCCATTTGAACGGGGTGCTCGACGTGCGCTTGATGACGGGCATCACGCCGGTTTTTCCGGCGAGCGCGTACTCGACCGCGGCTTTGCCCACCGCATATGCCTGCTCGGCATCGCTCTTCGATGCCAGATGCCGCGCGGATCGCTGCAGATAATCCGGCACGGCCCAATGGTATTTGTAGCCAAGTTTGCTTTTTACCAATTGCGCAATCAGCGGGCCGACGCCGCCGAGCTGCGTGTGGCCGAATGCGTCGACGGTTCCCGCTTCGGCGAGGAATTTTCCGTCCGCACGCTTCAAACCTTCGGATACCACGACGGTGCAATAGCCGACACGCTCGACCGTCGCCTTCACTTTCGCGAGGAATTTCGGTTCGTCGAACGGTATTTCGGGAAACAGGATGATATGCGGCGCATCGTCGGCTTTCTTGCCAGCGAGACCGGCAGCGGCGGCGATCCATCCCGCATGACGGCCCATCACCTCCATCACGAAAACCTTGGTCGACGATTCGCACATCGATTCGACGTCGAGACTCGCTTCCAGCACCGACACCGCCGTGTACTTCGCCACCGATCCGAATCCCGGGCACGAATCGGTGACGGGCAGGTCATTGTCGACCGTCTTCGGCACACCGACTACGCTCATCGGATAGCCGATCGAACGGCACAGTTCGGAAATCTTCAGCGACGTATCCGCCGAATCGTTGCCGCCGTTGTATAAAAAGTAGCGAATGTCATGCGCACGCAGCACGGCGATGAGACGATCGTAATGCGCCCGGTTCGTTTCGGGCGACTTGAGCTTGAAACGGCATGACCCGAACGCACCACCCGGCGTATGACGCAGCGCAGCGATTTGCGCCGTGTCCTCTTTGCTCAAGTCGATTAGTTCTTCGCGCAGCGCACCAATAATTCCGTTGCGCGCGCCATAGACGGCGACGCGTTTGCGCCGGCATGTTTCGATCACCGCGCACGCGGTTGCATTGATCACGGCGGTCACGCCGCCGGACTGCGCGTACAAAAGATTTCCTTGCGACATGGAGGGCCTTTTCGCGTTGTTTGACTAAGCGCGCCCATGCCGTTAGCTTAGCCTCGAGCGTGCCCGCGCAGTCTAGCTCAACGCACATGCGATCCGGATCACTTTCGATCGGTCGGCGCGGTCGGCGCAATCACCCGCTGCAAGCAAGGAACGGCTTTACGCTATGCGCATCGTTTTCTTCGGTCCGAACGGTTCCGGCAAAGGTACGCAAGCTGCGCTGCTGAAAGCCGAGCTGAAAATCCCGCACGTCTCGACCGGCGATTTGCTGCGCGCCGCCGTGAAAGCCGGAACGCCGCTCGGCGTGCAGGCCAAGGCCGTGATGGACGCGGGAAAATTGGTGTCGGACGAAATCGTGCTCGGCATGCTCGAAGAACGCATCGCGCAACCCGACGCAAAAGGCGGCTTCATTCTCGACGGCTACCCGCGCAATCTCGCACAATGCGCTGCGCTCGAAGATCTGCTTGCGCGCATCCGGCAGCCTTTGGATATCGCGATCGAATTGAATGTTCCCGACAGCGCCATACTTTCGCGTTGCGAAATCCGCTTCAAAGCCGAGCACCGCAGCGACGACGATCCTTCCATCGTGCAGAAACGGTTGGAAGTCTATCGCCAGCAAACCGCGCCGGTAGCCAAGCACTTCGGTGATATCGGCAAGCTCGTCACCGTCGACGGTGTGGGTGATGTGCAAACCGTGTTCAAGCGCATCCTCGCCGTATTGCCGCGCGCCACCGCCTGATATCGTCCGGCGGCATTCGCCGCGCGATGGATTTTCGATGACCTATCTGCTTCAGTTGCTGCGCGACATCATCCAGTTGCGGCGCGGTCCGCAAGACATGCCGTATTCGCCCACGCTGCTCGTTGCCGTGTGCGCGGCAAGTTTGGGATTGCAGCTCGGCGTCGCCTACATCATCGGCGTTACCGGCAACACGCTCGGCGCCGGCCTTCTCGGCATGGCGATCAGTCTCGGCATGATTTATCTCGTCCTCATGCTGCGCAACTTCGCCAATCGTTTCGTGCAGACGGCGACGACGCTGCTCTGCTGCACGATTATTTTTTCGCTCGTTACGCTGCCCATCATGTTCCTCGTCGGTGCGCAGCCGATCGTTGCGGGGCAGGCGACGCCGTTGCAGGCCTTGCTCGGACTCATATCGCTGCCGATCTTGATCTGGAAACTGGTCGTCGATGCGCACATCCTGCGCAACAGCCTGGCGATACCGTTTTTGGGCGGTATCGTGGTGGCGATCGCGCTGATCGTCGCCGAATATGCCGTCGGCGCATCGCTGAACCCGCAAGCTCCGGTTTCCTGATCCGTGAAATTGTATATTTTGGGAATTTGTGGAACGTTCATGGGCGGCGTCGCGGCACTTGCGCGCGAACTCGGCCATGAAGTCGCCGGCTGCGACGCCAACATCTATCCGCCCATGAGCGACCAGCTCACGCAGCTCGGCATCGCGCTCGACGCGGGTTACAAAGCCAAACATCTCGACACGCCGCGCGATTTGATCGTTGTTGGCAACGCCCTGTCGCGCGGCAATCCCGTTGTCGAACGCATGCTCGACGAGCGGCTGCCTTACATTTCCGGACCGCAGTGGGTCGGCGAAAACATCCTCGCACGGCGGCGCGTGTTCGCGGTCGCCGGCACGCACGGCAAAACCACGACGACGGCGATGCTCGCGCATATCCTCGATGCGTGCGGCCGCAAGCCTGGATTTCTCGTCGGTGGCATTCCGGAAAATTTCGGCGTCTCCGCGCGGATCGGCGCTGGTGACGATTTCGTCATCGAAGCCGATGAATACGACACCGCGTTTTTCGACAAGCGTTCGAAATTCCTGCATTACCGTCCGACTATTTGCATTCTCAACAATCTGGAATTCGACCACGCCGATATTTTCCCCGACATCGCGGCCATCCAGCGCCAGTTCCATCACTTGGTGCGCACCGTTCCCGGCAATGGTCGTCTTATCGTCAACGCTGAGGACGCACGCATCGACGAGGTTCTCGCGATGGGCGCGTGGACGACTGTCACGACATTCGGCATCGAGCACGGCGATTGGCGCGCGCGTCTCATCGCGGTCGACGGTTCGCGCTTCACCGTCATGCGGGATGGCAAATCCATCGGCTTGGTGGAATGGAATCTGATCGGCCGCCACAATGTGATGAACGCACTGGCGGCAATCGCGGCAGCCGACGCAGGCGGTATCGATGCCGAAAAAGCGATGGCGGCACTGACCGATTTCCGCAGCGCGAAACGACGGCTGGAATTCGTCGGCGAACACAACGGCATTTACGTATACGACGATTTTGCGCATCATCCGACAGCCATCGCCACCACGCTCGCGGGCTTGCGCGCGCGAGTCGGCGATGCGCGCATTCTCGTCGGCCTCGAGCCAAGGTCGAACTCGATGCGTGCCGGAGCACACGCCGACGAACTCGCGCCGTCATTGCGGGATGCCGACGCCGTGGTTTTTCTGCGCAAACCCGATCTGCCGTGGGACGCGCAACACGTGACCATGGCGTTATCCGGAAGAGGATCGACCGCCGCGACGGTCGACGAATTGATCGGCGCGCTGCGTTCGGGCGCGCAGTCCGGTGATCACGTTGTATTCATGTCCAACGGCGGTTTCGAAAACGCGCCGCGGCGCTTTCTGGAATCGTTGCGGTAACACTTTCGGGCAGCCTAAACTGCGTTCGTGGCGCTCAACGATATACCGCTGTTTCCCCTCAACACGGTTCTTTTTCCTAGCGGGCCGCTCAGCCTGCGCATTTTCGAACCGCGCTATCTCGATATGGTGCGCGATTGCGCGCGTGCGGGTTCGGGATTCGGCGTCTGCATGATCTTGCACGGCCGCGAAACGGGTGAAGCCTCGGTGCCGGCGGCGGTGGGCACCGTTGCCCGCATTGTGGATTTTTATACAATGCCCGACGGATTGCTCGGCATCCGCGCCGAAGGGTGCGACCGTTTTCACGTCGACAGCTCACGCGTGCGCGACAACGGACTGGCGCACGGGTCCGTCAGGTTCTGGCCGCCGGAACCTCACGTGCAAATGCCGCCGGAATTCGGTTTGCTGAGCACCATTCTCGAACGGCTCATCGATCGTTCGGGCAGCGCGTTCGCCAACGCCACACAAGACCGTTACGAAGACGCGAGCTGGGTGGGCTTTCGTCTGGCCGAGGCGTTGCCGCTGGAGAACCGCGAGCGTCAGCATCTGTTGCAGATGACCGACCCGGTCACGCGGCTCGATCAGCTGATGCACTATTTGCCGCGTTTTCAGAAGGCGTGACCGTCAGTCGAGGGCCTGCTTCAGATCCGCGATCAAATCATCCGGATGTTCCAGACCGATCGACAATCGCAACAGGTTTTGCGGCGAAACCGGATTCGCACCTTCCGCCGACGCGCGATGTTCGATCAACGATTCACAACCGCCGAGCGACGTCGCATTCGTGAAAAGTCTCACCTTGCCAGCGACGGTCAACGTCGCGTCGAGGCCGCCCCTGATTTGCACACTCATCATGCCGCCGAAATCGCGCATCTGCTTCGCGGCGACGGCATGATTCGGATGGCTCTCCAAACCGGGCCAGTTTACTTTTTCCACGCGAGAATGCGTGGCGAGAAATTCGGCCACCGCACGTGCATTGCGGCAATGCCACGCCATGCGCGCGGGCAATGAACGCAGGCCGCGCAGCGTCAGCCATGCGTTGAACGGCGACAGCACCGCGCCTCGCACGTGACGTGCGTGCGCTATTTTTTCATATGTATCGGAGCGCTTCGCGAAAATCAGCGCACCGCCGAGCACATCGCTGTGACCGCCGAAATATTTTGTCGTCGAATGCATCACGATATCGGCGCCGAGCGCGAGCGGTCGTTGCAGACACGGCGTCGCAAATGTGTTGTCGACCACGACGATCGCTCCTGCGGCGTGCGCGATCTTGACGATCGCCGCGATATCGCAGATTTGCAGCAGCGGATTCGATGGCGTTTCGAGCCACACGCAACGCGTGTTCTTTTTTAACGCGCCCGAAACCGCTGCAACGTCGGTGACATCGACGGCCTCGACATCAATGCGGTCTTCAAGAAACTCACGCGCGAGGATGCGAACGCCTTGATAGACGTCGCGCGGAATGAGTGAGTGACTGCCAGTGGGCAGCGAACTCAATACGGCATCGACGGCCGCCATGCCGGATGCGAACGCCAATGCGCCTTCGCCGTTTTCGAGTGCGGCGAGCGCGGACTCCAATCGCGTCTGCGTCGGATTGTCTTCGCGCGAGTATTCGAAGCCGCCGATGCGTTCTCCGGCGGGGCCGTGCTTGAACGTCGTGGCCAGATGTATCGGCGGCGCCATCGCACCGGTTTCTTTGTCGGGTTCGGCGCCCGCGTGAACGGCAAGCGATTCAATGCGCACGTTTCGTCTCCGCAAAAGCCGCGCGCGCGGCGTCGAGTGTGTCGGCGATGTCCTGCTCGGAATGCGCAGACGACATGAATCCGGCTTCAAACGCGGACGGCGCGAGATAAATGCCGCGATCGAGCATGGCGCGAAAGAAGCGATTGAACGACGCGACGTCGCACTTCGTCGCCTGAGTATACGTTTCCACTTTTTCCGCCGTGAAGAACAAACCGAACATGCCGCAAACGCGATTGGCGCTGAAAGGAACGCCGGCCTCTGCGGCGACTGCACGTAATCCGTCGGTCAGCAGAATCGTTTTGCGTTCGAGGTGGGAATAGAAATCATTCGATTGAATAATGGTCAGCATCGCCAACCCAGCGGCCATAGCGACAGGATTTCCGGACAGCGTTCCGGCTTGATAGATCGGCCCGGAGGGCGCGACTTTTTCCATGATGTCGCGACGGCCGCCGTACGCGCCCACCGGCATGCCGCCGCCGATGATCTTGCCGAACGTCGAAAGATCGGGCTTGATTCCGTACAGAGCCTGCGCACCGCCGAGTGCGACACGAAAGCCCGTCATCACCTCGTCGAAAATGAGCAGCGCGCCGTGATTGGTGCACAGGTCGCGCAACGCCGCGAGATAACCTTCGCGGGGCAAGATGCAATTCATGTTGCCCGCGATGGGTTCGATGATGACGCCGGCGATGCGGTCGCCGACGCCGGCAAACAATTCTCGGGCGGCGTCGATGTCGTTGTACGGCAGCGTGAGCGTGAGATCGGCAAGCGCTTTCGGAACGCCGGGCGATGTCGGCACGCCGAAGGTCAGCGCGCCGGAACCGGCTTTCACGAGAAACGCGTCGCCATGTCCGTGATAACAACCTTCGAATTTCAGGATGGTGTCGCGGCCGGTGAATCCGCGCGCCACGCGAATCGCCGCCATCGTCGCTTCGGTGCCGGAGTTCACCATGCGCACCATGTCCATCGATGGGATAAGCCTTGTGACGGTCTCGGCCATCTCCACCTCGGCGGGGCACGGTGTGCCGAAGGACAACCCATCGCGGATCGCACGTTCGACCGCTTCGCGAACGCGCGGATGATTGTGGCCGGCCACCATCGGACCCCACGATCCGACGTAATCGATGTAGCGTTTGCCTTCGACATCCCACAAATACGCGCCATCGGCGCGTTGCGTGAAAAACGGTTCGCCGCCGACGGACTTGAAAGCGCGCACCGGCGAGTTGACGCCGCCCGGCATGCGTTTGAGTGCACGTTGAAACAGCTCGTGATTGCTGGACATGGAAAGTTAGCTTCGTTTCAAGAAATCATTTCGAAAAAAGTGCGGCGTAACGTTGCGCAGCCTGCCTGATATCGCTTGCTGAGAAAATTCCGGACACGACGGCAATGAAGTCGGCGCCCGCATTTACCAGTGCCGGTGCATTGTCCGGCGTTATTCCTCCGATCGCCACCAGCGGTAAATCAAGAGTCCGAGCGGCCGCCAGCAATGCGGGTGTCGCATGACGCGCATTCGGCTTCGTGGGCGACGCGAAGAACGATCCGAACGCGAGATAGTCCGCGCCGCGCGCCGCGCTATCGCGAGCGCGTTCGATCGAGTCGTAGCACGACACGCCGATGATCGCGCCGCTTCCCAGTTTCGCTCGCGCATGGGCGATGTCGACGTCGTCTTCGCCGAGATGCACGCCGTTCGCGCCGATTTCCGCAGCGAGATCGACATCGTCATTGATAAGCAACGGCACGTCTCGCCGATAGCAGATGTCGCGAAGCTCGCTTGCTTCGGCGCGGCGGCGCGCGTGATCGTTCGTCTTGTCGCGGTACTGGACGATGACAACACCGCCTCCCAACGCTTGTTCGACATCGTCGATCAATGTTGCCCGAGGTCCATTCGTGATTGCGTAGACGCCGTGCGCGGGAAGCTTCGTGGAACGATGCATGGGTGTTAGTCTAACGGTAGAATGTGCCGCTTCGATCCACGTCGATCCGATCCGCGCCGATAGTAATGAATGCAGCAGCAGAACAAGCCGATGTGCCATTCCGCACTTTCATGTGCGTCGTGTGCGGTTTCATCTATAACGAAGCGGAAGGCTGGCCGGCGGACGGCATCGGCCCCGGTACGCGTTGGGAAGACGTTCCGGAAACGTGGACATGTCCGGATTGCGGCGTGACGAAATCCGATTTCGAAATGGTCGAGGTTTAGCGGTCCGTCAATTGAGCCGCGGCAACCTGCTTCCCAGTTCGCTGATCTGCGCCGCGATGGCATCGGCATCGTCCGCCTGCGGCATCAATGCCAGGTAGCGCGAAAAATCCTCGCGCGCCGCGCGGACATGTCCGAGCTTGAGATAGCTGCTGCCGCGATCGCGGTATTCGCTCGGTTGATGCGGGTCGAGCGTCAACAGGCGGTCGCAGCAACGCAGCGCTTTGTCCCACTGCTCGCGTTCGCCGTACACGCCTTTGAGATTGCGCAAGATGCGCGTAAGGATCATGCGATGGCTCGCCGGCTCGAGCATGCGCGCCAGGCGTGAATCGTCGATGTCCTGCGTGTCGAGATGGCTGCGCGCCCGGCGGCGCAATTCGGAGGCGTCGAGCGAACGGCCCTTTTGAAACGGATCGAGCACGATGATGCCCTCGTCGAGCGGAAGCCGCACGAGGAAGTGTCCGGGAAACGAAATGCCTTCCAGCGGAACGCCGAGTCGACGCGCCAGTTCGATCTGCACCACCGCGAGCGAAATCGGATTGCCGAGCCGGCGGTCGAGCACTTCGTTCAAATAGCTGTTGCGCGGGTCGTAGTAATCCTTGTCGTCGCCGCCAAAACCGAGTTCATCGAACAGATAGGTGTTGATGACGCGAAGTTGCGCGGACGTCGAGTCGGCATTGCCGAGCGGCTCGCGAAGATCGTGAGTGAATTTTTGAAGCCGGTTTTCGTAGTAATCGCCGTCGAGTTCGGGATACTCGTCTTTGGCGATCAGCAGTGCAGTGGAAAGAAGAGGGATGTCCGTATCATTGGCGTCACGCAATGAAAGCCAGGGACTGCGCATCGAACTCCTCCAGCGGAAGCGGCACCGCTCGGCTCGATATTACTGTATGCGCGGATTTGTGCAAGACGCTAAAAACTGCCCGCGAAATGTCAGTTCGATGTCATTGCATTTGCACGGCCGGCTGCTGCAATGAACCTGCAAAAATCAATACGCAGGAAAGTCATGAAGCAGTTCGTTCCGATCACCGACGACATGCTGTTCGACGCGGGAAATTTCGTCGGCCCGCTGGTGCCGTACCGATTCGGCGTGGCGTGTGCGCGTCAGCTCCGCGACAAGGATCGTGGCGCGGCGGATCAGTGCGCGATCGTCAACGTGTCGCCCGCTTTGACGCCCAGTTTATCCGCCATGCCGGCGTTGAGTTCGAGCACGTAGCGCGCGGGGCCTTCCGAGGGATAGGCCGGACATGGATCGGACCGGCATGCCGGTACACGCTGCTGCATGCTGATCATTTTATACTTTTCATCAAAGTATAAAATATCCAGCGGCATCCGGCAGTTCTTCATCCAGAAAGAGCGCGGTTGTTCGTCGTCGAAGTTGAACAGCATGCCGTGATCCTCGGGCATGTTGTCGCGAAACATCAATCCGCGTTGCTGCGAGGCAGGATCGTTCGCTTGTTCGACGTCGAATTTGTGGCCTTTCAATGTCACCGTCGTATCTGCCGCCCATGCGAGGCCGGCGACGAGGACGCACGCCAACGCAAAAACAAAACGCGTCATCTCAACTCCTGAATCAGTTGCGGCTGGATTTGCGCAGCGAGTCGATCAATTCGCTCAGCGCGGCGAAATTCGTCGGATCCATGTCGTAGAACTCGACGCCCAACTGGCTGGCATCGGCACGCACGAGAACGACGTCGCCGCGGAACGGTTCGTGGCCGGCGAATTCGATGGTGATCGGCATGCGCGCGCCAATCGGTGCTTGTGTGCTGATCGCACTTTCGAGCAATACGCCGTTGAGCGACAGATCGATGATGCGGCCTTCCATTTCACCGGATTTCGGCAGCCGGAGCCGGTACTTTCCTTTGGCGGCGAAGCGAGGTTCCTGTCTGCGTTCTTCGTAGAGTTCGCCCATGGTCGCGCGCACTTGAAATGGCGCGTCGATGCTACCACATGAGTTACATCGCTCTTCTGCGAACTCTCGCGCCGTTTTTCATCGCCGACAGATTTTTCGTCTCGGTGGCTGTTGACGGTCTTCATATCACTTGTATAATACGCGGCTCCCCGGACGAAACGTTTGGGCGCTGGGTTCTTCGGAGTCCGGCGGGATGGATGATCTTTGACAGTGTGCGCAGGTGACTTGTGTGGGCGCCTTGGGATGGATGAGATTAAAGTCCATCGAAGATTAACAAGAGCGTCCCAAGCCTAGATCAATTTATTGGTCAATTTGAGTAATCAAACAAGCTTGGGGTCATCTCTTTCAATGAATTGGGTTCGCAAGAATCCTACGAGTTCAACTGAAGAGTTTGATCCTGGCTCAGAGTGAACGCTGGCGGCATGCCTAACACATGCAAGTCGAACGGTAACAGGCCCGCAAGGGTGCTGACGAGTGGCGGACGGGTGAGGAACACATCGGAATTTGCCCAGTCGTGGGGGATAACGTAGGGAAACTTACGCTAATACCGCATACGACCTAACGGTGAAAGCGGGGGATCAGCAATGACCTCGCGCGGATGGATAAGCCGATGTCGGATTAGCTAGTTGGCGGGGTAAGAGCCCACCAAGGCGACGATCCGTAGCTGGTCTGAGAGGATGATCAGCCACACTGGGACTGAGACACGGCCCAGACTCCTACGGGAGGCAGCAGTGGGGAATATTGGACAATGGGGGCAACCCTGATCCAGCAATGCCGCGTGTGTGAAGAAGGCCTTCGGGTTGTAAAGCACTTTTATCCGGAACGAAACGCGCAGGGTGAATATCCTTGCGAACTGACGGTACCGGAGGAATAAGCACCGGCTAACTTCGTGCCAGCAGCCGCGGTAATACGAAGGGTGCAAGCGTTACTCGGAATTACTGGGCGTAAAGGGTGCGTAGGTGGTTTTTTAAGTCCGTTGTGAAATCCCTGGGCTCAACCTGGGAATGGCAGTGGATACTGGAAAGCTAGAGTGCGGTAGAGGGTAGTGGAATTCCCGGTGTAGCAGTGAAATGCGTAGAGATCGGGAGGAACACCAGTGGCGAAGGCGGCTACCTGGACCAGCACTGACACTGAGGCACGAAAGCGTGGGGAGCAAACAGGATTAGATACCCTGGTAGTCCACGCCCTAAACGATGCGAACTGGACGTTGGGAGCAACTTGGCTCTCAGTGTCGAAGCTAACGCGTTAAGTTCGCCGCCTGGGGAGTACGGTCGCAAGACTGAAACTCAAAGGAATTGACGGGGGCCCGCACAAGCGGTGGAGTATGTGGTTTAATTCGATGCAACGCGAAGAACCTTACCTGGTCTTGACATGTCCGGAATCCTGCAGAGATGCGGGAGTGCCTTCGGGAATCGGAACACAGGTGCTGCATGGCTGTCGTCAGCTCGTGTCGTGAGATGTTGGGTTAAGTCCCGCAACGAGCGCAACCCTTGTCCTTAGTTGCCAGCACGTAATGGTGGGAACTCTAAGGAGACTGCCGGTGACAAACCGGAGGAAGGTGGGGATGACGTCAAGTCATCATGGCCCTTACGACCAGGGCTACACACGTACTACAATGGGAGGTACAGAGGGTTGCGAAGCCGCGAGGTGAAGCCAATCCCAGAAAACCTCTCTCAGTCCGGATCGCAGTCTGCAACTCGACTGCGTGAAGTCGGAATCGCTAGTAATCGCGAATCAGCATTGTCGCGGTGAATACGTTCCCGGGCCTTGTACACACCGCCCGTCACACCATGGGAGTTGGTTGCTCCAGAAGTAGGTAGTCTAACCGCAAGGGGGACGCTTACCACGGAGTGGTCAATGACTGGGGTGAAGTCGTAACAAGGTAGCCGTATCGGAAGGTGCGGCTGGATCACCTCCTTTCGAGAACGACTTTACTGATCCACCCAAGGTTCCCACACAAGACACCTGCATATATCCAAGGCCTACCAACAGGCCACGCCGCGTCATACGACGTTGGGTCTGTAGCTCAGGTGGTTAGAGCGCGCCCCTGATAAGGGCGAGGTCGGTGGTTCGAGTCCTCCCAGACCCACCATTGACTTTGCTTTACGCGGATCCGTCCGCGGAGAGCGCAGATCAAGAAGCGCACTTCCCTGTGCGCACTCTTCAAAAAGAGCCACGGGGCTGTAGCTCAGCTGGGAGAGCACCTGCTTTGCAAGCAGGGGGTCACCGGTTCGATCCCGGTCAGCTCCACCAGTTTTTGGATATATCAGCGCACACAAAAGAATCTGAAACTTGCTCGACGTTGAGGTTGAGTGAGTGTTCTTTGACAATTTGGGACGTAACAAGCGTCTGAACTCTCACACGAGTTTAGATGTGTCGTTGAGGCAAATAGGCGAAATATTGAGAGTTGGTCGTAACCTGAAACAGCTTCGGGTTATATGATCAAGCGAATAAGCGTCTACGGTGGATGCCTTGGCGGTCAGAGGCGAAGAAGGACGTGGCAGCCTGCGAAAAGCGCGGGGGAGCTGGCAACAAGCATTGATCCCGCGATGTCCGAATGGGGAAACCCACCTCGCAAGAGGTATCTCATCCTGAATTTATAGGGATGAGAGGCGAACCCAGGGAACTGAAATATCTCAGTACCTGGAGGAACAGAAATCAACCGAGATTGCGCTAGTAGCGACGAGCGAACGCGCAGTAGCCCAAAAGTTGTGCATGTTTTAGTCGAACGGTCCTGGAAAGGCCGGCCCTAGACGGTGATAGCCCGGTAGGCGAAAGGGCACGCACAATGAAAAGTGAGTAAGGCGAGGCACGTGAAACCTTGTCTGAACATGGGGGGACCATCCTCCAAGGCTAAATACTCCTGACCGACCGATAGTGAACCAGTACCGTGAGGGAAAGGCGAAAAGAACCCCGGAGAGGGGAGTGAAATAGAACCTGAAACCGTAGATGTACAAGCAGTGGAAGCTCTGAAAGGAGCGACTGCGTACCTTTTGTATAATGGGTCAGCGACTTACTTGTCTGTGGCAAGCTTAACCGTATAGGGAAGGCGAAGGGAAACCGAGTCTGAACAGGGCGAATAGTCGCAGGCAGTAGACCCGAAACCAGGTGATCTAGCCATGCCCAGGGTGAAGGTGCGGTAACACGCACTGGAGGCCCGAACCCACATCTGTTGCAAAAGATGGGGATGAGGTGTGGCTAGGAGTGAAAAGCTAACCGAACCTGGAGATAGCTGGTTCTCCTCGAAAGCTATTTAGGTAGCGCCTCGTGCGAACACTGTTGGGGGTAGAGCACTGTTATGGCTAGGGGGTCATCGCGACTTACCAAACCATGGCAAACTCCGAATACCAACACGTGCTACACGGGAGACACACGGCGGGTGCGAACGTCCGTCGTGAAAAGGGAAACAACCCAGACCCGCAGCTAAGGTCCCCAATTTACCGCTCAGTGGAAAACGATGTGGAAAGGCATAAACAGCCAGGAGGTTGGCTTAGAAGCAGCCACCCTTTAAAGAAAGCGTAATAGCTCACTGGTCGAGTCGGTCTGCGCGGAAGATTTAACGGGGCTCAAGCGGTAAACCGAAGCTCGGGGTGTATTGAATCTTCGGATCTAATACGCGGTAGAGGAGCGTTGTGTACGCCGTCGAAGGCAGATTGAAAAGTCTGCTGGAGGTATCACAAGCGCGAATGCTGACATAAGTAACGATAATGCGGGTGAAAAGCCCGCACGCCGAAAGCCCAAGGTTTCCTCGCGCAACGTTCATCGGCGCAGGGTGAGTCGGTCCCTAAGGCGAGGCGGAAACGCGTAGTCGATGGGAAGCGGGTTAATATTCCCGCACCGCTCGTGATTGCGATGGAGTGACGGAGAAGGGTAGGTGTACCGGGCGTTGGTAGTCCCGGGGAAAGGAGGTAGGCATGAGGCGTAGGAAAATCCGCGCTTCTTTATGCCGAGCACTGAGACGAGTCCTTTTTGGACGAAGTCACTGACCCCACGCTTCCAGGAAAAGCTTCTAAGCATCAGATCACGAGGACCGTACCGCAATCCGACACAGGTAGGCAGGGTGAGAATCCCAAGGCGCTTGAGAGAACTTAGGTGAAGGAACTAGGCAACATAGCACCGTAACTTCGGGAGAAGGTGCGCCCAAGGTTGTGGCTACATGCGTAGCTGAGCAACTTTGGGTCGCAGTGACCAGGCCGCTGCGACTGTTTACCAAAAACACAGCACTCTGCAAACACGAAAGTGGACGTATAGGGTGTGACGCCTGCCCGGTGCTGGAAGGTTAATTGATGGGGTCAGCCGCAAGGCGAAGCTCTTGATCGAAGCCCCAGTAAACGGCGGCCGTAACTATAACGGTCCTAAGGTAGCGAAATTCCTTGTCGGGTAAGTTCCGACCTGCACGAATGGCGTAACGACAGCGGCGCTGTCTCCACCTAAGACTCAGTGAAATTGAAATCGCTGTGAAGATGCAGCGTTCCCGCGGCAAGACGGAAAGACCCCGTGAACCTTTACTATAGCTTTACACTGAACGTTGAGTTCTTCTGTGTAGGATAGGTGGGAGGCTTTGAAGGTGAGGCGCTAGCTTCACTGGAGCCACCCTTGAAATACCACCCTGAAGTGCTTGACGTTCTAACCTAGGCCCGTCATCCGGGTCGGGGACCGTGTATGGTGGGTAGTTTGACTGGGGCGGTCTCCTCCCAAAGAGTAACGGAGGAGCACGAAGGTGCGCTCAGCACGGTCGGACATCGTGCAGTGTGTGTAAAGGCATAAGCGCGCTTGACTGCGAGATCGACGGATCAAGCAGGTACGAAAGTAGGTCTTAGTGATCCGGTGGTTCTGTATGGAAGGGCCATCGCTCAACGGATAAAAGGTACTCCGGGGATAACAGGCTGATACCGCCCAAGAGTTCATATCGACGGCGGTGTTTGGCACCTCGATGTCGGCTCATCACATCCTGGGGCTGTAGCCGGTCCCAAGGGTATGGCTGTTCGCCATTTAAAGTGGTACGCGAGCTGGGTTCAGAACGTCGTGAGACAGTTCGGTCCCTATCTGTCGTGGGCGTTGGA
>DATAVJ010000067.1:0-5889 GCA_036267795.1 Rudaea sp. | reverse complement strand
GACAACTGTGCAGACGCCGTTGCGATCCGGCGATGACGAGCACGCGCAGCGGTCGTTCCTCTTCGACATCCTCGTTCTGCACAAGAAATCGATTTCGCGTAGCTCTGCGTTAGTCCATCGCGCAGCAAAGCCAATGCCATTGACCGCAAGCGGCCTGTCGTCATACGCGCATGCGGCAGCTCGGGAAATCGGGCAATCGGCAACGCTGCGAAGCAGCCGGCGTGCAAAGCGCTCACGCGATGAACGCGTTGGATTTCCCGGCGTGCGGCGGAAAGTCGTAATAAGACCCCGCGATGTGCTATGATTGCGAGCTTCTTCGCACTATTACCCGCCGCCAATCAATCACTTAGCGGCGAAGCGATCGCGATTATTTCAATCTCATGCAGGCGCGCCGCCGACGTGGGATTTAGCGACAAGTCGCACCCCCGCCTTCCTTTTCGCCATTCGCAGAGGCCGTCAATGAAAACCTGGTACAGCAAAGAATTCCCTTCTCCTATCGGTACGCCGTCGAAGCAGCTCGACGACGCTTTTCGCGAACTGTGTCTCGCCCAAGGCGGCCGGCCGAACGGCGCCGCGGTTTTCAGTTTCCATGATTTGCAGACGAATGCGCTGACATTTTTTCTCTCGCCCGAAGCGGGCACTCTCGCCGGATCGATCGGTGCCGTGCCCTGCAAGAAACCCACACCGTTGCCGCGATTCGCATTGAGCATCGGCGACGGCAAAAGCTGGGAAATCCATTTCCCGACCTTCGAGCGCACCAAACCGCAGACGAGTTCTCATTCGACGCCAGTCCCGGCGCAGCGTCGGCGCTGAGCAAGACCGATATCGGCATCGATCTGCCGATGTCACTCGCATTGGTAGCGTGCACCTACTGAAAATTTGGCAAAGACGTACGAGGTCTTTGCCGTTGCCCGATTCTTGTCCTCGTATTGTCCGCCAACGTTGTCGCAAAATGACGAAAACTCTCCGCACTTTCACTCGGCCAACTCGGGCAGACGCTTGCATCTGGCGATACGAACACCGATGTTCCCGTCCTCGTCCCAATCGACGCGCCGATCTTCACCGACGGCTTCGAAAAGGACTGACGGATACGCTAGAAGCCTAGCGTGATGACGTGAAGTCGCCGGAGCACCAAGTTCCGGCGACAAATTCGTCGTCGTCGAGCAGAACAAAATCGGCGGCGAACCCGGCCTCTATGCGGCCGTGCGAACGTCCCAATCCCAAAAACTCCGCCGGATATTGCGATGCCATGCGCAGCGCTTCGGGCAGATCGACGCCCAGCATTTGCACGCTGTTGCGCACCGCGCTGCACATGTCGAGCGCCGACCCGGCGAGCGTGCCCGCGCTATTCGTGCAGATGCCATCGCGGCACGTGATTGTCTCGCCGTTGAGTTGAAACGTCGCTTCGTCCGCACCCACGGGCGGCATCGCATCGGTCACGAGAAAAATCTTCCCGCGCGGCTTCGCGTGCAGCGCCACGCGCAACGCCGCCGGATGCACGTGATGGCCGTCGACAATGATTCCGCACCAGCTGTCGCGATCTTCCAGTGCCGCACCGACGACACCGGGATCGCGGCTTTGCAACGGCGACATCGCATTGAACAAATGCGTGAATCCACGCAAACCCGCCGCAAGAGAAATGCGCGTTTGTTCGTATGTCGCCGCCGTGTGTCCGCCGGCAACGACGACACCGCGATTCGACAACTCGCGCACGACATCAGGCGATACTTCTTCCGGCGCGACGGTCATCAAGACGCTGCCTGATTTTCCGGACGCGATAAGTGCGATGTCCGCCGCATCCGGCAAACGGAATTTCGCGGAATCGTGGATACCTTTTTTTTGCCTGGCGAGGAACGGGCCCTCCAGATGAATTCCCAGAACGCCAGCAACGCCTTGCTCAACGGCCGCTGCAACGGCATCGATTGCCTTGCACATGATGGCCGCATCGTCGCTGATCAACGTCGGCAACAAGCCCGTCGTCCCAAACCGGCGATGGGCCTGCGCGATGCGGCGAACGGTTTCAACCGTTGGCGCATCGTTGAACAGCACGCCGCCGCCGCCGTTGACCTGGCAATCGATAAATCCCGGCGCCAGAATGCGACCTCGCAAATCGTGCGTCTGCGCGGCTCGCGCATGCTCGCGCGCGACTACCTCAACGATTTTGCGGCCCTCGATGACGACCGCGAGATCGTCGGCGAAACCGGTCGCGGTCAGCACACGTCCGTTGACCAGCGCAGTGCGCATCAGATCGTTTCCGTCACTTTGCGCAAATGCGGCGGCATGTCGGGATTGAACCCGCGCCGCAACGACAGTGCGTTCGCGGCACGATAAAAACTCTGGATCGTCAGCAGCGGCGTGCACGCGGGATGCAGCGAATCGGGCACGTGCAAACCATTCTTGATGTCGCCCGGTGCCGTGAACCAAACGCGTGCGCCGCGTTCTCGGAATTCATCCGCCAACACGCACATGCCGTCCCACGTGTCGTCGCGTTGCGCAAAAAACAAAACAGGAAAATCGCGTTCGACGATGGCCATCGGTCCATGCCGCACTTCGGCGGAGCTGAAGGCTTCCGCATGCAGACTGCAGGTTTCCTTGAACTTCAGCGCAGCTTCCAATGCGGCGCCGAAACCGAATCCGCGACCGATCACGAACAGGTCGCGCGCACCGATCAATCCATCGACGAGCGGCGACCAGTCGGAATCCCAGCCGCTGTGCAGTTCGTCCGGCACTGCGAACAGCGCTTCCCGCAGCGCGGCGTCGCCGCGCCACGTTGCAGCAATGTGGAGAATGGCGGAAAGTGAACAAATATAACTTTTCGTCGCCGCCACGCTGAGTTCGGGGCCGGCGTGCAGCGGAATCACGTCGTCGGCCAACTTCGCCAGCGGCGAATCCTCCGCGTTGACGAGTACGACCACATGCGCACCCGCCTCTTTCGCCGATTGCGCGTGCTGGACGAGATCCGGACTTTTTCCCGACTGCGAAATGGCGATGTACAGCGCGCCGTCCAGCTTTTGTTTCGCCGCGTAAACCGAAATCACCGATGGCGACGCAGACGCCGTGAACAAGCCGACCTGAGTCTCGAATACGTATTTCGCGAATGTCGCCGCATGATCGGAACTGCCGCGCGCGCAGGTGACGATGAATCGCGGCGGATTTTTGCGCAGGCGTTGCGCCAAATCCCGCACGATGCCGTCGTTGGCTGCAAGCTGCCGCGCCACCGCCGCACCGGATTCGTGCGCTTCGCTGTACATTCGCGTGCCGCTGGGCAAGATCGACCCGTGATTCATTTTTTGATATCCGCGTGGAGTTCCGCAACGAAATCGTAAGCGTCGCCGCGATAAAGTGACGACGTGAACTCGACCACCCGTCCATCGTCGAGAAATGCGCGCCGCTCGATCGCCAGTGCGGGACTGCCGGCATCCAGATCGAGCAGCTTCGCCTGCCCCGCGTCGAGCGCCACGGCGCGCAGCCGCTGCAAGGCCCGCGTCGGGCGGCAATGCAATCGTTCCAATGCATCGTACAGCGACAATTTGACGGACTTCGGATCGCTCAATATCGATTGCGGCACTGCCGTGTTTTCCAGCGCAAGCGGTTTGTCGGCGGCGAACCGTAGCCGCCGCAAACGGATCACGCGCGATCCGGGCGACAAGTGCAGCGCGAGCGCTTCTTCCGGCGAGACTTCCCCGCTGCTGCGCTCGAGAAACCGCACGCGCGGTTTGAGCCCGCGGATGCGCAGATCGTCGGTGAATCCGGTCAACTTGGAGAAGGATTTGACGATGCGATCGGCCACGAACGTTCCGGCGCCATGACGTTGCATGAGCAGACCGTCGTCCGCCAATCCGGCGATGGCCTTGCGCACCGTCACGCGCGACAGCGACAACGATTCGGCCAGTTCGCGTTCGCTCGGCAGCGCCTGCCCTGGCGTAAGATCGCCGTTTTCGATCATCCGCTGCAGCGAACGGCGCACGCGCAGATACGCCAACGAGCGGCCGCCGCGCTCGTGCCGGCTCAGGCGCCGATATTCGCTGACAATGCTGCTGGACATGAAAAAAAGATACCAGTAAGATACCAATTATGCAATATCGACTGTATTTTTGGCATTATCCGGTTAATTTTGACCAAGTGGTATTGTTTTTACGGCATCGGAGCCTATCGTGACAGGACAATCTCCACCCGTCGACGTATTCGATCTGGTGATCTTCGGAGGCACCGGCGATCTGGCGTATCGCAAACTTCTTCCTGCGCTCTATCAGCGCTTTGCGGATGAACAGATTCAAGCCGGCAGCCGGATCATCGGCACCGCGCGCGACAAGCTGGACGATGCCGAATACCGCAACCGCGTGTCCGCGGCGATCGAGCGTGCGGGCGTAGGCAAGAATTCGCCCGAGGTGTTGAAGAATTTCCTCGAACTCATCGGCTATCGGCCGACCGATGCGACGAATAACACCGGATGGGAAGATTTCGCGGCATATTTGTTGGCCGCCGGTAAACGCATCCGCGTGTTTTACCTCGCGACCAGCGCAGCGATCTACGTACCGATTTGCAATCACCTGAAAAACCTCGGCCTCACGCAAGGCGAAGTGCGTGTCGTCATCGAAAAACCGATCGGCAGCGACTCCGCGACCGCCGCGGCGATCAACAACGCCGTCGGACAATCGTTCGACGAACGCCACACGTTCCGCATCGATCACTATCTCGGCAAAGAAACCGTACAGAATCTTCTCGCTCTGCGCTTCGGCAACGCGCTGTTCGAACCGTTATGGCATGCCGACCATATCGATCACGTGCAGATCACCGTCGCCGAAACCGTCGGCGTCGAACAGCGCGCGTCGTACTACGCCAACGCCGGCGCGTTGCGCGACATGATCCAGAATCACATGCTGCAGTTGCTGTGCATGGTCGCGATGGAACCACCCGCCTCGCTCGAAGCCGATGCGATCCGCGACGAGAAACTCAAAGTGCTGCGCTCGCTCGCGCCGATCGACGCGAGTAATGCCGATCATCTCACCGTGCGCGGACAATATCGCGCCGGCGCCACATCGAATGGCCGCGTGCCAGGTTATCTCGAAGAATCGAAACTCGGCGACACCGGCACCGATACGTTCGTCGCGCTGAAAACAGAAATCAAAAACTGGCGTTGGGCAGGCGTTCCTTTTTATCTGCGCACGGGCAAGCGTCTGGCCGATCGCGTGTCGGAAATCGTTATTTCTTTTCGCGCAATTCCGCATTCGATATTCGATGCGTCGGCAGGTCCGGTCACGCCGAACAAACTCGTGTTGCGCCTGCAGCCCGACGAAGGCGTGAAGTTGTGGCTGATGATCAAATATCCCGGTCCGGGCGGATTGCGGCTGCGCTGCGTTCCGCTCGACATGAGTTTCGCCGAGGCGTTCGGCGTGCGTTATCCCGACGCGTATGAACGTTTATTGATGGACGTCGTACGCGGCAATCCGACATTGTTCATGCGCCGCGACGAAGTCGAAGCGGCCTGGCGCTGGATCGATCCGATTCTCGCCGCGTGGAAGTCCGGCGACAACGAACCAAAACCCTACACCGCCGGAAGTTGGGGGCCGAGCGCCGCTGTCGCGTTGATAGAACGCGATGGACGTACGTGGCACGAGGAATAGCATGATGCGCGCGACGCTCGACTACACCTTCGCCGACGCCGCTACGTTGTCGAAAACATTTGCGCAAATAGTCGCCGCGAATTTACGCGCGGCAGTCGATGCGCGCGGCGCGGCGCTGATGGGTCTATCCGGCGGCACGACGCCGCGAAATTTTCTTTCGTGCTTGTCACTGCAAAAATTGGATTGGAGCCGAGTGACCGTTACGCTGTGCGACGATCGCTGGGTGCCGCCGAAAAACGATCGCTCGAACGAACACCTGTTGCGC
>DATAVJ010000066.1:0-3512 GCA_036267795.1 Rudaea sp. | reverse complement strand
TCTGCGCTTCGACCTCGACCAATTCCTCGATCTGATCGAGAAACCAGCGATCGATACGCGTCAGTTGATAGATTTCTTCGAGCGACATGCCGGCGCGAAAACCGTCGGCGACATAGAAAACGCGGTCCGGACCCGGTTCCTTCAGTTCGCGTTTGAGCGCGGCGCGTTCGTCGTCGTGTCCGATATTCGATCGCGTCGGATCGAGACCTGCTTTGCCGGTTTCCAGACCGCGCAATGCTTTCTGCAACGATTCCTGGAACGTGCGTCCGATCGCCATCACCTCGCCGACCGACTTCATTTGCGTCGTCAGGCGCGCATCGGCGGAAGGAAATTTCTCGAACGCGAAACGCGGAATCTTGGTGACGACGTAATCGATGCTCGGCTCGAACGACGCCGGCGTCTTGCCGCCGGTGATCTCGTTGCGCAATTCGTCGAGCGTGTAGCCAACCGCAAGTTTCGCCGCGACTTTCGCGATCGGAAATCCCGTCGCCTTGGATGCGAGCGCCGACGAGCGCGATACGCGCGGATTCATTTCGATGACGACCACACGGCCGTCTTCGGCATTCACGCCGAACTGCACGTTGGAACCGCCGGTATCCACGCCGATCTTGCGCAGAACGGCGATCGACGCATCGCGCAGGCGCTGATATTCCTTGTCGGTAAGCGTTTGCGCGGGCGCGACGGTGATCGAATCGCCCGTGTGCACGCCCATCGGATCGAGATTTTCGATGGAACACACGATGATGCAGTTGTCGGCTTTGTCGCGCACCACTTCCATTTCGAACTCTTTCCAGCCGAGCACGGATTCTTCGATCAGCACTTCGTGCACGGGCGACAGTTCCAGTCCGCGCGCGACGATCTCCAGAAATTCCTCGCGGTTGTACGCGATGCCGCCGCCGCTGCCGCCGAGCGTGAAGCTCGGACGGATAATCGTCGGATAACCGACCTTGACTTGCGCGACGAGCGCGTCGTCGAGCGTGCGTACGACTTCGGCTTTGGGACATTCCAATCCGATATCGATCATGGCGCGGCGAAACAGTTCGCGGTCCTCGGCCATGCGGATGGCTTCGCGCGAAGCGCCGATCAGCTCGACGTTGTACTTTTCCAGAATTCCGTTTTCGGCCAGGTCGAGCGCGCAGTTGAGAGCGGTCTGGCCGCCCATCGTCGGCAGCAAAGCGTCAGGTCTTTCTTTCGCGATGATGCGTTCGACGGTGTCGCGGTTGATCGGCTCGATGTACACCGCGTCGGCCATTTCCGGATCGGTCATGATCGTGGCCGGATTCGAATTCACCAGCACGACGCGATAACCTTCCTGCGTCAGCGCCTTGCAGGCCTGCGCGCCGGAATAATCGAACTCGCACGCCTGCCCGATGACGATCGGGCCCGCGCCGATGATGAGGATGGTGTTGAGGTCAGTTCTTTTTGGCACTGTCGTCGCCTGGTGCCGATTCCGGCGCAATCGGGATGCCGATGCTCTTGATGCCATCGCGCAGAAACGTGAATTCCAATCCGCTGCCATCCAGCGCGATGTCGATCTGCGTGCCGGAATATTTCGTCAGCGTGCCGCTGCGCGTGGTGCCGGTGACGCTGTGAACGATCACGCGCTTGCCTTTGAAGTTGCCGAGTTCTTCATAAGGAATGGTGCGCTCGGGTTCCTGCGCCGCCGGACGCGAGGACTTCTTCAACTCGACCTTGGGCACCGTTCCCGGCGGCGCCGCGTATACATTTACCATCGTACACAAAGCGAGCGTCGCACCGATCAGTAAACTTTTTGTATTCATGCTGTCTACGCCGCGGCAGCCGCGTGCGCCTCCATCGAACGGATGAAATGATCGAAAAGTCCGCCCACGTCGTGCGGACCCGGACTGGCCTCCGGATGCCCCTGAAAGCTGAATGCCGGCGCGTCGCTCAACCGGATCCCTTGATTCGATCCGTCGAACAACGAGCGGTGCGTGATTTGCACGTTCGATGGCAGCGTCGATTCGTCGACGGCGAAGCCGTGATTCTGGCTCGATATCATCACCCGCCCGGTCTCCAGATCGATCACCGGATGATTTGCGCCGTGATGGCCGAACTTCATTTTGATCGTGCGTGCGCCGGCCGCCAGACCGAGAAGCTGGTGACCGAGGCAAATCCCGAACAGCGGAATCTTGCGGCGGATGAATTCGCGCGTGGCGGCGATGGCGTAGTCGCACGGTTCGGGATCGCCCGGGCCGTTCGCGAGAAAGATTCCGTCGGGCTTGTGCGCGAGTGCGTCGGCGGCGGGTGTCTGCGCGGGTACGACGATCACCTCGCAGCCGCGATCGACCATCATGCGCAAGATATTTCGCTTCACGCCGAAATCGTAAGCGACGACGCGATATTTTTTCGTGACGGCGGCGAACTCACCGCGGTCGAGATCGAAACTGCCTTCGCTGAAGCGATATGTTTTCGTGACGCTGACGACCTTCGCCAGATCCATGCCTTTGAGACCCGGAAACGCGCGCGCTTCGGCAAGGGTGTCGTTCTCGGAGATGTTTTCGCCGGCGATGAGGCACGCGTTCTGCGCACCTTTGTCGCGCAGGATGCGCGTGAGGCGCCGTGTATCGATTTCCGCGATGCCGACGATGCCCTGACGCCGCAGATAATCGCCGAGCGATTCGCGCGAACGCCAATTGCTGGCAAGCCGCGGCATGTCACGCACGACGAGGCCGGCGGCATGCACGCGGTCGGATTCTTCGTCGACGGGATTGCAGCCGGTATTGCCGATGTGCGGATTGGTCAGCGTGACGATCTGCCGTGCGTACGACGGATCGGTGAGGATTTCCTGATAACCGGTGATGGCCGTGTTGAACACCGCTTCGCCGACGGTCCGGCCGTCCGCGCCGATGGAGATGCCGCGGAAGAGGCTGCCGTCTGCTAGTGCAAGGAGTGCTGCGGTCATCACGTCGCCTGAGGTTCGAGAGGCGCAAACTTCGGATGCAGGCCAACCTGCGGGCTGATTGGGGTCAGTCCGAGGCGAAGGTTGCGGGCGAGCGAGAATGATACCGGCGCGAACGCTGTGCGTCCACCCGAAAGACGGAACGCAACGCAGGAGAGTTAGAATAACTATATGAATGCCGCCGTGCCGCTGACCGATCAACCGGTCTTGTTCGATCCCAAAAATCTCGAGCGGGCCGACACCCTGGTCCGGTCCGAACCGTTCCGCTTTTTGATCGCGCGCGGCCAGCTGCCGCCCGACGCCATGAGCGTCCTGAACGGCGATTTCCCGCAATACGCAGGCGCTGGGTTTTTTCCGTATGAAGAAAAGGACTGCGGCCCGTCCATCAATCGGCTTATCGCCGATTTGACCGAGCCGGCCGTTGCGACCGCGGTAGGCGCGAAGCTCGGCATCGACAACCTTGGTCGATATCCGACGTTGGTGACGCTGTGCCGGGCGTTGAATAAACGCCACGGCACGATCCACACCGACAGCAAATCGAAAGTGGCGACGGCTTTACTTTATTTAAATGAATCGTGGCCGGAGACGAGCG
>DATAVJ010000065.1:0-4014 GCA_036267795.1 Rudaea sp. | reverse complement strand
TCGTCGACGACGAAGACCGCGAGAATGAAGGCGACCTGATCATGGCCGCCGAAAAAGTGCGCCCCGAAGACATCAATTTCATGGCGCGCGAGGCGCGTGGATTGATCTGCCTATCGCTGACGAAACAGCGCTGCGAGCAGCTGCGCCTGCCGCCGATGGTGAGCGACAACGCGTCGCGCCACCACACGAATTTCACCGTTTCCATTGAAGCGGCCGAAGGCGTGACGACGGGCATCTCCGCGCACGATCGCGCCCACACGATCCAGACCGCCGTTCGTCCCGATGCGACCGCGTCCGAGCTGGTACAGCCTGGCCACATATTTCCGCTCGCATCGCAGCCGGGTGGCGTGCTGACGCGCGCCGGCCACACCGAAGCGGCGAGCGATCTCGCCGCGCTGGCCGGGCTTCAACCCGCCGGCGTGCTCGTCGAAATCCTCGCTGAAGACGGCACGATGGCGCGGCGTCCACAATTGGAAAAATTCGCATCCGCACATGGACTGAAAATCGGCAGCATCGCCGATCTGATCCGCTACCGGCTGGAAACCGAAAAGACCGTCGCGCGGATTTTCGAGCGCGACGTCGAGACGCAATTCGGATCTTTTCATCTCGTCGGCTATCGCGATGCCTCGACGGGGCTTTCGCATTTCGCGCTGACGCGCGGCACGATCGACGACACACGACCGGTTCTTGCGCGCGTACACGTCAGCGATGCCATCGCCGACGTTCTGCACCTGAAACGTGCGGACCGTGGTTTGTCGATCAGCGATGCGTTGCGACACGTCGCACAGCGCAATCGCGGCGTCGTCGTCGTTCTCGGCGATGCGCACGCCGCCGACGCCGCGGAACGATTCACGCGATCGCAAGATGCGGCACCGCTCGACGCCGCCGTCGAATGGCGCCGCCACGGCCTCGGCGCGCAGATCCTGCACGATCTGGGCGCGCGCCGTCTCACCGTTTTGGGCACGCCGCGCCGTTTTCTGGGCCTGAGCGGTTTCGGTCTCGACGTCGTCGGTTACGAGCAACCCGAACCGTAAACCGCGAATCGTGCGCGGCGATCGCGCGCCGGCTCCAGTAAACTACGCGCGCGGCATGAGCCGCATCGGCGAACCGTCATGCCCGACTATTCCGGCGAGTCGCGCGTCCATCGCGACGCACGATTCGCCATCATCGCCAGCCGTTGGAATCCGGGCATCGTCGACGCCCTGATTGATGGCGCGCGCCGCACATTGTTGGCCGATGGCGTCGATGCCGCGGCGATCGACGTCGTACGCGTGCCGGGTGCCTGGGAAATACCGGCGACAGCGGCGAAGCTCGCGCACGCCGGAAAACATGCGGCCATCATCGCGCTGGGTTGCGTGGTGCGCGGCGACACGCGGCATTTCGAACACGTTGCCGACGGATGTGCACAGGGACTCATGCGCGTCTCCGTCGAGCATCGCTTACCTGTGCTCAACGGCGTGCTCGCCGTCGAATTGCACGCCGATGCGCAGGCCAGAGCGGACGGCGTTCGCGGCAACAAAGGCGAGGAAGTCGCCCGCGCGGCGCTGGAAATTGTGGATTTGTGGAAAAAGCTATGACGAAGCATCACCGGCCCGACGGAATCGATCTCGCTGCGCGCTCGCGCGCACGCCGCCGCGCGACGCAGGCGGTTTACGCCTGGCAAGTCAGCGGCAATCCGATGAACGCCGTCATCGAAGAATTCCGTCACGAACAGGATATGGAAATCGCCGACATCGCCTATTTCGAGGATTTGCTGCGCGGCGTGGAAAAGCATTGCGCAGAACTCGATACGGCGCTGGCGCCCTTCCTCGATCGCGACGTCGCGCAAGTCGATCCCATCGAACGCGCAGTGCTTCGCTTGTCCGCATACGAATTGCGGCATCGTCCCGACGTTCCATATCGCGTCGTACTCAACGAGGCTATCGAAGTCACCAAGCGGTTCGGCGCCGAACATGGACATACCTACGTGAACGGTGTGTTGGATAAGGCGGCGCGCGAGTGGCGATCGAGCGAATCGAAGCCGTGATTCCCGCGCGATTGGCCGCTCGTGTCTGAATTCGAACTGATCGACATCATCCGCACACACTGCGCGATCGCGCGCGACGACGTTCGGCTCGGCATCGGCGACGATGCGGCGATCCTCACAGTACCGGCTAATCACCAACTCGTCGTCAGCACCGATACGCTCGTGTCCGGCGTGCATTTTCCGGAAACGACGCAAGCGGCCGACATCGGCTGGAAATCGCTGGCGGTGAATCTTTCCGACCTCGCCGCCATGGGCGCGACGCCAGCGTGGGCGACGCTTGCACTCACGTTGCCGGTGCCGGATCGGCGATGGGTCGAGGCATTCAGCGACGGCTTCGCGTCGCTGGCGCGCGAATTCAAACTGGCACTGGTGGGCGGCGATACGACGCAAGGTCCGCTCAGTATCACCGTGACCGTGCATGGTTTCGTGCCGAACGACGCCGCGCTGTTGCGCAGCGGCGCGCGGGTCGGCGATTTTGTATTCGTCACGGGTACGCTCGGCGACGCGGCAGGGGGATTGCGTTTGATGGCGGAGGATGGGCAACGCGACGATTCGATGAAGGAACTCGTCCAGCGATTGAATCGTCCCACGCCGCGTGTGGCGCAGGGATTGGTTTTGCGCGGGCGCGCTCGCTCGTGCATCGATGTGTCGGACGGATTGCTCGCCGATCTCGGCCACATTTGTGCAGCGAGCGGCGTTGGCTGTGAAGTCGACGTCGATGCACTGCCGACGTCGAGCGCATTGAATGCCGGCTTCGGTCGCGAAGAACGCCGCAGTTTGCAGTTGGGCGGCGGCGACGATTACGAATTGTGTTTCACGGCATCCGAGGAAATCGCTGCGGAATTGCTTGGCGATCTCGCGCGAAGCGGGTGCGGCGCGACGCGCGTCGGCCGCGTCGTCGAACGTTCGGGCGTGCGCGTTATCGATGCGGCGGGAGACGCCGTTGTCGTTTCGAGTCGCGGTTGGGAGCATTTCGCGTGATGCGCATGTCGAGCGAACAGCGTCGCATCGTGCTCGGCAATCCCGCCGGTTGGATCGCGCTGGGAGTCGGATCAGGCTTGAGTCCCGTCGCGCCCGGAACCGTCGGGTCGCTCGTTGCACTGTTGCCGTGGCTATTGCTGCGCGAACTCGATGTTTGGCTTTACCTCGGCGTCGTCGCCGCGGCATTTGTTGTCGGCGTGTGGTCTTGCCGTTGGGTTGTCGCGCGATTGCACATCGACGATCCGTCGTTTGTGGTTTGGGATGAATTCGTCGGAGAGTGGATCGCGCTGATTCCACTGATCTTGAAACCGCGTTCGTGGTTGTGGATTTTTGCGGGATTTATACTTTTCCGCATTTTTGACATCTGGAAACCGTGGCCCGTTTCGTGGGCGGATCGCGATATCAAGGGCGGCTTCGGCGTGATGCTCGACGACGTTGTAGCCGGCGTTTATGCCGCCGCTGTGTTGTGGCTGCTGCTAGTGCTGATCCGCTAAATCGGCCAGCGGCAACGCGTGCAGCCGCGGCGCCTCGAGATTCGCGTCAGTTTTGGGCGCCAGATCGTCGTCGTATTCGTTCCATTGGCCGTTGGCGACGAACCAAAACATATCGTTCGTGAGCGTACCGAGATCGATCTCGCCTCCGGGAATTTCCAGCCAGCGCCGCACATCGGCAATAGAACTTTTCTTGTCGAACCGGATCGCAAGAATGCGCGGCGTCTTTGTACCATTCTGCACGGCGATGAGGTTGTCGCCGTGACGATATATTCCATCGATGCCGCGAATCTCGGCGCCGGCCGGCGCAGTGAGTTGCGTGGCGCTGCCGTCCTTTAAAGAGACACGCCACAAACCGGTCGGATAGTCGGCAAGGTAGATCGTTCCCTTTTGATCGCCGGCGACCAGACCCTGCGGCGATTTGAATTTTCCCGCTGGTACGACGTTCGTGTAGCGATGCGTCCTGGTGTCGAAGCGCCAGATCGCACCGGTGCCGCTATCGCTGACGACGAGGGT
>DATAVJ010000064.1:0-18923 GCA_036267795.1 Rudaea sp. | reverse complement strand
TATCCGTTTCCTAAAAATCCGACGCTACCCGCCCTCGCGTGCGAACAAAGCCGGCCAGAACGGTTAGCCTAAAGCAAATGGGGGGTCTTTTGCACAGCACAACGCGTTCCCATATAAGTTTAGTGGGGCGCCGTTCAATTTGTGCGAAATGCGGCAATGCAGCTATAATGCGGTACGCGTAAACTTATGAATCGACAATATTTTTGAGCATTATTTGAGGTTATATGGCACGAATTACCGTTGAAGACTGCCTGGAAGTGGTCGATAACCGCTTCGAGTTGGTGATGATGGCAACCAAACGCGCTCGGCAGTTGTCGAAAGGCGCCGATCCGCTCGTGGAAGGCAGCAGCGACAAGCCGACCGTTCTGGCGCTGCGGGAAATCGCCTCGGGCAAAGTCACGAACGAACTCATTTCCGAGATCGACAAGCAGGAACGCGAGAAGGCCGAACGCGAAGCCATGGAATGGGCTGCGGCCGAGATGGACGACGATCTGACCAAAGGCGGCGACGACCTGTAATGCACTCAAGCGACGCCACGCGAAATCTGCAGCGCAGTCGACAGACGGCGTACTGTACACGCGTGGCGGCCTGATCTTGTAAGGAGATCGGCATGAGCACGGCGCTGCAGGAAACCCTACCTGCCGACGTGCTGGCTCTGGAACATCGGCTGGCGTTTTTGCCGCGCGATCAAGTGGCGCGCGTCATCAAGGCGTATCAGATCGGCGCACACGCCCACGCGGGACAAAAACGCAAAAGCGGCGAACCCTACATCACCCATCCCGTCGCCGTGGCGGCAATTCTCGCCGATCTCGGCATGGATGCGGAAACGATCATCGCCGCCATCCTGCACGACACGCTGGAAGACACACCGCTGTCGCGCGAAGAAATCGAGCGCGATTTTGGACCTACCGTGGCCACGCTCGTCGACGGCGTGACCAAGCTCGATAAAGTCATGTTCCGCAGCGTGCAGGAAGCGGCGGCGGAAAGTTTCCGCAAGATGCTGCTGGCGATGGCGCGCGACTTGCGCGTCATCCTGATCAAGCTGTCGGATCGCTTGCACAACATGCGCACATTGGGCGCGATGGATCCGGCGGCGCGGCGCCGCATCGCGCGCGAAACGCTCGACATCTACGCGCCGATCGCGCAGCGGCTCGGCATGAACAAATTCAAATCCGAGTTGCAGGAACTGGGATTCCGCGCGCTGTATCCCATGCGTCACCGCGCGCTCACGGCGCGCATCAAGAGCGCGGTCGGCAACCGCCGCGAAGTGATGAGCAAGATCGAGAACGCGCTGTCCGCGCGACTCGACGGCGAACACGTCAAACATCGCGTCATCAGCCGGATCAAGTCGCCATACAGCATCTACACGAAGATGCGCGCCGAACACAAAACCTTCGCGCAAGTGATGGACGTGTACGGATTCCGCGTCGTGGTGCCGGCCACGATGCAGTGCTATCACGCGCTCGGCGCGATTCACGCGTTGTACAAGCCGCTCGATTCGCGATTCCGCGATTTCATCGCCATCCCGAAAGCCAACGGTTATCAATCGTTGCATACCGTGTTGTTCGGACCGTTCGGCGGACCGATCGAAATCCAGATCCGCACCGAAGACATGGATCAGATCGCCGAACGCGGCGTGGCGGCGCACTGGTCGTACAAAACATCCGAACCCGCCACCGCCGCGCAAACGCGCGCGCGCGAGTGGGTGGAAGGCCTGGTCGACGCGCAGATACGCGAAGCATCGTCGGTTGAATTTCTCGAAAATGTAAAAGTGGATTTGTTCCCCGACGAGGTTTATCTGTTCACGCCGAAGGGACACATCCTCGCGCTGCCGCGTAATGCCACTGCGCTGGATTTTGCGTACGCCGTCCATACCGATGTGGGTACGCATGCCGTCGCCGCGCGCGTCGACAAAAAGCTGGTTCCTCTGCGGCAGCGGTTGAACTCCGGCGAATCGGTCGAAATCATCACCGCGCCGTCGGCACTGCCGAATCCGCAATGGCTGGAATGGGTCGTCTCTGCGCGTGCGCGCACTGCGATCAGGCATTTTCTGAAGCGGCTGCAACACGAAGACGCCGTGGAATTCGGCCATCGCATGCTCGATCGCGCACTCGACGCGCGCAACTTGAGTCTGGACTCGATTCCGGCCGCGGCGCTCGACCGTTTTCTCGCCGATGCGCGCTACAAACGCCTTGAAGAACTGCTCGCCGATATCGCGCTCGGCAACCGCATGCCGGATCAAGTCGCCTCGCAACTGGCCGAAACGCAAGGCAGCGCGGCCGGCGGAGAATCGCTGCGCGCGTCGGAAAAAATCCTCATCACCGGCGCCGAACGAGGCGTGCTGAGTTTCGGCAATTGCTGCTTTCCCGTTCCGGGCGACGAGATTTTCGGCTATCTGTCGTCCGGCAAAGGCATCGTCGTGCACCGCGCCGATTGCCCGAACGCGCCGGAATACCGCAAGACGCCGGAACGCATCGTCGCCATCGACTGGGATCGCGAAGTCAGCGGCGACTATCGCGCGCGATTGCGCATCGTCGTCGACAACAAACCCGGCGTGCTCGCCACGGTGGCCGCCGCCATCGCCGAACGCGATTCGAATATCGAGAACGTCGAATATCAGGAACGCGATCAGCAGACGTCCACGCTCATGTTCACCATCGAAGTGCGCAACCGCAAACATCTGGCGACGGTGATGCGCCGCGTTCGCAACGCGCCCGTGGTGCACGCCGTCTACCGGTATCCTTGATCGCCGCGTTTTGCGGTACGCTGGCACATCCGGATTCGACGGAAAATCCAATGACACGCAGCGTTGTTCATACCGACCGCGCGCCGAAAGCCATCGGCCCGTACTCACAAGCCGTGCGTTCGGGCAACACCGTTTATTTTTCGGGACAGATTCCACTCGATCCGAACACGGGCGAACTCGTGACGGGCGACATCACGTTCCAGACGCGCCGCGTATTCGAAAACCTGAAAGCGGTCTGCGAAGCGGCCGACGGCTCGCTCGCGCACATCGTGCGCGTCGGCATTTATCTCACCGATCTGGGCAACTTCTCCGCCGTCAACGCGGTGATGGCGGAGTATTGCCAGCCGCCATATCCGGCGCGTTCAACGATCGGAGTCGCATCATTGCCGCGCGGTGCGCAGGTTGAAATCGACGCCATCCTCCAGCTTGATTGAAGCGTCGAAATCGCGCGCGCAGCGTCCATCGTCTGCGCCTGAGCTTCCAGCGAGCGACCCGACCGCATCTGTGGAAACACTGCCGGGCGTTGGACCGGCGCTGACGGAAATTCTTCGCCGTGTCGGCCTCGATACGCTGCGAGACTTGTGGTTCCACCTGCCCCTGCGCTACGAAGACCGAACGCACATAACGCCAATCCAGGACCTTCGCAATGGTGAACCCGCGCAAGTGCAGGGGCGCATCGAAGCGATCGAAAAAAGTTTTCGTTACCGGCCGCAATTGCGCATCGCGATCGGCGACGACTCGCGGCAGACGCTTTCGTTGCGGTTTTTTCATTTCAACAACGCGCAAGTGAATCAGCTTGCCGTCGGCGGCTGGCTGCGCTGTTTCGGCGAAGCGCGATTTTCCAGAAACGGCTTCGAAATGGTGCATCCGCAATATCGACGCATCGCCGACGGTGCCGAATCGGTGGTCGAAGAACGCTTGACTCCGGTTTATCCGACCACCGAAGGCCTCGGGCAGCCGCGGCTCGTTCGCTTGATCGAACATGCACTCAAGCGCCTGCCGGCCGACGATGCGCTGGAGTTCATTCCTCCACAATTGCGCAAACTGTACAAATTATCTTCGTTGCGCGAGGCGTTGCTCTACGCGCATCAGCCGCCGCCGGATGCCGATCTCGCGTCGCTCGCTGCCGGGATCCATCCGGCACAGCAACGATTGGCATTCGAAGAATTGCTCGCGCAGCATCTGAGCCTGAAGCGCCTTCGCGCCCGCGCGCGAAAGCACACCGCTCCGAAACTGGACGGCAGCGGGAAACTGCGGAGTAAATTCGTAAAAAACCTCCCCTTCGCATTGACCCATGCGCAGCGCCGCGTCGCGACCGAAATCGCAAACGATCTGGCGGCGGGGCAACCGATGCTGCGTCTCGTGCAGGGCGACGTCGGTTCCGGCAAAACGGTGGTCGCCGCGCTGGCCGCGCTTGCAGCCGTTGAGGCCGGCTATCAAGCCGCGCTGATGGCCCCAACGGAATTGCTTGCCGAACAGCACTACCGGAATTTCCAGCGCTGGATGCAGCCGCTGGGCATCGATGTCGTCTGGCTGGCCGGCAAACTTAAGGGCAAATCGCGCGCGAGCGCCATGGCCGCGCTAAAGAGTTCAGCGAACATCGCCATCGGCACGCACGCGTTGATGCAGGAGGGTGTGGAATTCGCGAAACTTGGCGTGGTCATCATAGATGAACAGCACCGCTTCGGAGTGCATCAGCGTTTGATGTTGCGCGATAAAGGACGGGACGGCGATCGGGTTCCCCATCAGCTCGTACTCACCGCGACGCCGATTCCGCGCACGTTGGCGATGACGGCGTATGCCGATCTCGATATTTCCGCCATCGACGAATTGCCGCCGGGCCGTACGCCGGTGGCTACGGCGAAGATCGCGAACACTCGGCGCGCCGAAGTGATCGAACGCATTCGCGCGGCGTGCGCGGACGGGCGGCAAGCGTATTGGGTTTGCACGATCATCGAAGAATCCGAGCAGCTTCAGGCACAGGCCGCGGAAGCGATTCATCTCGAATTGTCGCGCGCGCTGCCGGAGCATCGCGTCGATCTCGTGCACGGCCGTCTGAAGCCCGCCGAGAAACAGAATGCCATGGACAATTTCGCCACCGGGAAAACTGCGCTGCTGGTGGCGACGACGGTCATCGAAGTCGGCGTCGACGTACCGAATGCGAGTCTGATGATCATCGAAAACGCGGAACGCCTCGGCCTTGCGCAGCTGCATCAATTGCGCGGACGCGTCGGCCGCGGCAGCGCGGCGTCGAGTTGTGTACTTTTATACCAAGCGCCGCTATCGGGCATGGCGCGGCAGCGGCTGGACGTTCTGCGCGAAACCGGCGATGGATTCCGCATCGCGGAAAAAGATCTCGAACTGCGCGGTCCCGGCGAAGTGCTCGGCACGCGGCAGACCGGACAGCTCGCGCTGCGCATCGCCGATATCAGCCGCGATGCGCAATTGCTGCCGGCTGTTCAGCGTGCCGGCGAAACGATGTTGCGTGATTGTCCGGAACTGGTCGAGCGCCTGGTGGATCGCTGGATCGGTTCAAGCGCGCGTTACGCGGGCGCGTGATGTCACGGCTGCGTGCGGCGCTCGCGTTGATTCGCCTGCGCGAGTTCGCGATGACGATGGCGCGGTGTCCGTTTTGCGGACCGACACTCATCGTTCGTTTGCACAACGACGAAATCGGCGTGCGCTGCATTCGCTGCGGTGCGAGCGCGGTGCATCTGTCCATCGGTTGGGCGCTGCAAAAAACGCTCGGCGATTTGCGATCGCTGGATGTCTGCGAGCTTTCGGCGCGCGGACCGCTCGTGAATTATCTGCGCAGCCGCACGCGCAGCCTTGCGACTTCGGAATATTTTGCCGGCGTCGCATCGGGCGAATCAGTCGATGGCGTGCGCTGCGAAGACGTGCAGCGGCTGACGTACGCGGATTCCAGTTTCGATCTCGTCACGCACACGGAAGTTTTCGAGCATGTTCCGAAGGATGCGCGTGCCTTCGCGCAGTTGCATCGCGTATTGAAACCCGGTGGAACGGTGGTATTTACCGTGCCCGTCACTGATCGCATCGAGACGATCGAACGCGCGCGTTTGCACGATGGTGTCGTCGAACATCTCCTGCCGCCGGTATTCCATACCGATCCGTTACGCGACGGATCATCGATCCTGGTTTATCGCGACTACGGAAACGATATCGTCGAGCGCGTGAAAAACGCAGGGTTTGTCGATGTCCGTTTGCTCGCGAGAGCGACGGAGGTTCCTTGGAGAATGGGCCGTCGTGTCGTGGTCGCGCGCCGCGTGAGCTAGCATGATGGCATTTGGTTTGCGGATTTCCCGATGACACGCATGAAACTTCTGATCGATACCGATCCTGGCGTCGACGATGCGCTGGCGATCATGCTCGCGCACAAACATGCCGATGTGGTCGCGTTGACGATCGCAGCCGGCAACGTCGGCTTGCCGCACACGGTGTCGAATGCATTGAAGTTGGTCGACGTGATCGGCGCGGATACGCCAGTGTTCGCGGGTTGCGCTCGCCCGCTCGTGTTGCCCGCAGCCGATGCCGCGTTCGTGCACGGCAACGACGGTTTCGGCGACACGGGTTATGTGCCGAGCGTACGAGCCGCGGAGGATGAAAACGCTGCGCAGGCGATTTTGCGGCTTTCGCACGAGCATGCGGGCGAACTTGTCGTCGCGAGCATCGCGCCGATGACGAATATCGCACTCGCGTTGAAACTGGATCCGACGCTGCCGCAACGCGTCGCCAGGCTCGTCGTCATGGGCGGCGCGGTCACGGGGCGCGGCAACACGCATCTGGTTCCGGCGGAATTCAATATCGGCTTCGATCCGGAAGCCGCGCATGTGATTTTTTCCACTTGGCCGCAATTTACACTTGTGGACTGGGAACTGACGACGCGTCACGGCATCGACTTCCACCTGCTCGACAGATGGCTGTCGAGCGGATCGGCCGCGGCAAAATTCTACGATTCGATTTCGACGAAGACGCGCGCATGGACGATTCAGCGTGGACGCCCGCGGCTGATGGTGGCCGATGCGCTTGCGCTCGCCGTTACGCTGGATCCCGGTATCGTTCGGCTGTCGGAACAGCGGCACGCCGCGATCGAATTGCATGGCACGCTGACGCGCGGCGCGACGGTTGTGGATTGGGACATGCGCCTGGGCAATCCCGCCAACGCCGAGATCGTTCTCGATGTCGAGCAGGCGCACTTCGAATCACTTATCGCCGGCGCGCTCGCCTGACGTTCGTTTCTCGGCGGCGTTCGGCTCGATCGGTGGCTGTCCCGCCACGCCGCGCAACTCCTCGGCGTTGCGAATCCAGACGTCGCGCTGCGGGAATGCCAGTTCGATGTCGTGCTCGCGGCACACTTCCACGATCCGGAATCGCAGTTCGTTCTGAACTCCGCCGCGTTGTCCGATTTCGCCGACGTAAACGCGCAACTCGAAATTCTGCGTACTGTCGCCGAAACCGGTCATCGGGCATGCGGGTGCGGGATCGCGCAATACCTGCGGATGCGAGTTGGCGATGTCGAGCAATAGTTTCTGCGCCTCGCGCGGATCGTTGCGATAGGCGATGCCGACTTTGATGACTAGGCGCGTCGTGGAATCCGAGAGCGTCCAATTGACGAGCCGGTCGGTGATGAAACTCTTGTTCGGCACGACGACTTCTTTGTTGTCCCAATCCACGATCGTCGTCGCACGCGTGCGGATGCGCGCGACCGTGCCTTCGACGTTGCCGATGCTGACGATGTCGCCGATGCGGAACGGGCGTTCGAACAGCACGATCAAACCGGAAATGAAGTTGGCGAAAATTTCCTGCAGGCCAAAACCCAGGCCCACGGAAAATCCCGCAGCCAGCCATTGCAGATTGGCCCAGCGCAATCCGAGCAAGGACAATCCGAGAATCACCCCGGTGAACACGATGAGATAGCGCGTGATACTCGTCGTCGCGTAACGCGTGGCGGCGTCGACATGGAAGCGCCGCAGCACGCCCACTTCGAGCAAACCGGGAAGATTTCGCGTGGCCACCCAGGTGAGCACGATCATCACGCACGCTTCGATGAGGTCGCGCCAACTGACGGCGACGGTCAGTTCCTTGCCGTCCACCGCCTGCGTCAATGTCCACGCGTTTCTGTTGCCCAGATAAGAAAGCGCGGGCGTGACGTCGGACCAAACCCACAGCATCACGCTCGTGGTGACGACGATCGTCAATGCGCGCAGAAGTCGGCGTGTTTGCGCGCTGAGACTCGCGATGGTGATTTCTTGTTCGTCGGGAAGCTCCGGACGCGCCTCACCTTCGGGCGATGGGTTTTCCGTCGCCAGGGATTCCGACTTCGCTTTCATCCGTTTCAGGGCGAGGCGACGCTCGCCGAGCACCAGCCAGCGCACGGCCATTCCGTGCAATGTAGAGATCAGCAATGCGATGCCGATGGTCTGGATCAAATGCGTGGCGAGCGTGTCGACGGTGACGACATAACCCAGCAACGCGAGCACGGCGGCGATGCCGCACAGTGCGGTAAAGAACAGCCGCACGATTTGACGCAATCGTATCGGTTCGGCTAGCACTGTTTGCCGCACGGTCCAGAGCCGTTCCGGCGCGAACAGCCACCAGCTCAATCCGCCGGCGGCGATCAGCGACATTACGAGAAGCGAACGGCCCAGCGTGTCCAGCGGCGCATCGATGTTCGGACGCGTCATCATCGTCACCAGGAACGCCGTCGGCACACCGATCAGCGCGAGGATCGGCGCGGTGCGATGCAATGCTTCGCGGCGCGGTCGCGGCCAGCGGAAGTGATATTGCGCCAAACCTTTTTCCATCGTCAGCGCGCGCATGAAAGCGAGCACCGCAACAGGCACGGCGATGGCGAGGAACGCGGTTGCGATCGCGTCGGAGAAACTCGCCGCGCTGGCGTTGCCCTGCTGAAAAAGTCGGCTGAGCATCCACGCCGCCAACGGCAAGGGAACGACACGCAGCGCAGTCCACGCCAACGCTTCGCCGGTAAGCAGATAACGGTCGGTACGGATGCGGCGCATCGGAATGGTTAGCGCTTCGAGCCGTTTGGGCGCACGTCGCTTGAGCAGAAAGGCGAGGATGAGCGCGACGATGCCGAACGCTGTGCTTATCGGCCGCGCGACGGCGGCATTGCTCGCGCCGGTGATCGATGCGAGCCAGCGCCGGGAGTAGAAAAAATTGAACGTGTCGGAGGGGAGCTGTAGTAGCCACGACACGCTTACGGATGCGTGACTCGGTGTCCACAGCAAGCGTTCGTCGAGCTTCGCGGCAAGATCCGCTGTGGTATCGGTGACGTCCGTCTGTTCCTGTTCCGCTTCGGCCAGCGATTCGGCGAGCCGCCGCAGTTGCGCGGTGAGCTGCGCCACGATTTCCACACGTGTGCTGAACAGTTCGCGCAAGCGCGCGCGAACGCTATCTTGTTTGTCGTCAGGAATGTTGGGCGCACGTTTCATCGTTTGGCCGATGGCGGCTTCGATGTCGGTCAACGCGCTTTGGCGTTCGCGCACCGCGATCAAATCCATGCGTGCACTCGCCAATTCCGTTTGCAGCGATGCCAGTTGCCGTTTGAGCAGCGAGACGGATTTCAACTTGCGTTGTTCGGCAAGAAGAATCAGGCCCACGGCCTCGCTCACGCCGCCGATGCGGATGCGCTCGTTGGTGTTTTCGAGCGCCTGTTCGGTTTCCTGCCGCGTGCCGTCGAGTTCCTGTTTCTGCACGCGCAGTTCGGACAGGCGCGCGATGGTTTGCGCCAATTGATTGGTCAGTGCGATATTTTCGTTCGCTGCTTCCGACAACAGATGAGCGTTCGGCGGAATCTGCGTGCTTTGTTGCATCACGCGTGTGCGCAGGTCGTCGACATATTCGTCGGTGCGATTGAGCAGCATCGATTCCAGCGTCGGTACGTGCTGGCTCAATTCGCTGATGGTGCGTTGACGTTGCCGCAGTTGCGCCGACAACAGACGCATGCGCGGTTCATAGCTGCGATTCTCGAGTTCCAGCAAGGCAATCTGGATCGTTGCCAAACGTTCGGCCGACAGGGCGCGCAGACGGCGCGCGGTCGCCACGGGCGCCGAGTCGGCTTTCTGCGCGGTGGGTGAGCTGGCCGCGTCGAGCGATGCATAGGCCGCGGTCAGCTCATCGCGAATTTGTGTTGGCCGCGTGCTTTGACGATGAATCTCCGCATCGAGCGCTGTCACGGCACTGCGCGATGCGGTGAGCGAGGCGCGTTCGCTGGCAAGCATGGATTCCAGTTGATCCGACGATGTATGCGTCGGCAGATTTTTCCGCCACGCGTCGAAATCGGCCGAGTCGTCCTGCGCCAACAACGCTTCGATTTTCGCAGCGGCATCGTCGGCACCGTCGGCGGTTTCCCGCAGCGTTTGCCACTGGCGCGTCAGATCGTCCGCCTGCGCTTCGTCGGCTTGCGACTGATGCAGCAAATCTTCGGCCGCCAGCCGATCGGCCGTTGTGGCGTTGTGCTGATTCGGCAGCGCTTTCAGCGCATTGGCGATAGCCGTTGCGTTCGTCGGCGGCAAATTGGCGTCATTCGGCGGTGGCGTTTGCGGCCAGGCCGGCGCGCCGAATAAGCAGAATAAGAGACAGGCAAAAAGAAGGCGCATCAGTTACTTACGATAGAGAACGGCCAACGCGGGCTCATGGCGGTTGATGTCGGATTACTTGCGCCGAGGCGGCCGAAGACGATACCATATCGCTCTTTTCTCGCCAGTTTTGCGGACAATTCCCATGAAAGCCGAAACGCATCCGAAGTATGAGCCCGTCGTGTTCCAGGACGTCTCCACCAACTTCTCGTTCCTGACGCGCTCTACCATGACGTCGAAGGACAAGATCAAGTGGGAAGACGGCAAGGAATACCCCGTCGTCAAGGTGGAAATTTCCAGCCAGTCGCATCCGTTCTATACCGGCAAGCACAAGATCATCGATTCCGGCGGTCGCGTCGACAAGTTCCGTCGCCGCTACGGCGCCAAATAAGTACCGTTTTCGCCGGCCGCTACGCGGTTGGCTTGCTGCAATCCGACGCCGTTCGATATTTCCGAACGGCGTTTTGCGTTTCCATGATTGCGCCTGGAGCGCATGCCATATCGTTGCGCTTACGGTCAATACCCTATGCGATAATGCGCTCGTACGGGCACGGTCGTGCCTGAGCCGTCCTCGCTGCCGGCGCGCCGGTGGCACGTGATCGAGGATGAGAGTCCACACACGTTTCAAGGAATCCGCCATGGCCGATAAAACCGTCCTGCTGACCGACAACGCAACCGACAAAACCAGCACATTGCCGCTGGTGAGCGGAAGTTTGGGCGAACCCGCCGTGGATATCGGAAAGCTGCACAAGGACTTGGGGTATTTCACGTACGATCCCGGATTCGTTTCCACGGCCGCCACGCGCAGCGCCATCACATTCATCGACGGCGACAAAGGCGTGTTGCTGTATCGCGGTTATCCGATCGAACAGCTCGCGAAGAATTCCAGTTTTCTGGAAGTCGCTTACTTGCTGATCAACGGCGAGTTGCCGAGCGCGACGGAATTCAAATCGTTCGAGCACGAAGTGACGCATCACACGATGATGCACGAGTCGCTGAAGAACTTCCTGCACGGGTTCCATTACGACGCGCATCCGATGGCGATGTTGTGCGGATCGATCGCGTCGCTGTCGGCGTTCTATCACGACACGCTCGACATAAGCGATCCGGAACAGCGTCGTCTCGCGGCGATTCGGTTGATCGCGAAGATGCCGACGATTGCAGCGGCGGCGTATCGTTATTCCATCGGCTGGCCGATCCGCTACCCGCGCAACAATCTCGAATACTGCACGCGCTTCCTGCACATGATGTTCGAAGTACCGAGCGAGCCGCTGGATTTGAATCCGGTCGTGGCCAAAGCGCTCGATCTGTTGTTCATTCTGCACGCGGATCACGAACAGAACGCGAGCACATCGACGGTGCGTCTGGTCGGCTCGACGGGCGCGAATCCGTATGCGTGCGTCGCCGCAGGCATCGCCGCGCTGTGGGGCCCTGCGCACGGCGGCGCGAACGAGGCTGTGCTGAAGCAGCTTGCGGAAATCGGCGACGCGAAAAATGTCGGCAAAGCCGTCGAGCGCGCGAAGGACAAGAATTCCGGCTTCCGGCTGATGGGTTTCGGCCATCGTGTTTACAAGAATTTCGATCCGCGCGCGACGATCATCCGCGAGATGACGCACAAAGTGTTGGCTGATTTGAACGTGCACGATCCGCTGCTGGACGTCGCGCTGGAACTCGAACAGGCTGCGCTTAAGGATTCGTATTTCGTCGAACGCAAGCTGTATCCGAATGTCGATTTCTACTCCGGCATCATTTACAAGGCGCTGAAGATTCCGACAGAGATGTTCACGGTGATGTTCGCGATTGCGCGCACCGCCGGGTGGGTGGCGCACTGGTTGGAACAGCACACCGACAAGGAAACGAAAATCGGGCGGCCGCGGCAGATTTATACCGGTGCAGTGACGCGCGATTACGCACCGATTTCTAAGCGCTGAGCTTCGCTTTAGTCTCTTTCCGGCCAGATCTGAAGCTCGTCATTCCGGCGAAAGCCGGAATCCAGCTTCTTGCCTTGATCTCTGTATTTCCGCAAGCCGAGACGAAAGCTCACGATGCTTATTCTTTCAGCAAATCTTCGATGACGCCGAGCGTTGCTCGTTTCATCGGCTTGTCGTCGACTCGGTCGAGTGGCGATCGTCGAATGTCGTCCGGCGGGAGGAGGGTAATGTCGATGTGGATGTCGTCGCGCGGGATGATCAATGCGGGATAGTCTTGCGACTTATCGGGCGCGAATTTCAGTTTGCGATTGCGTTCTTCGTACGGGATGCGGTTTTCGTCGAGGAGGATCATGACCTGCTCGGGTGTGTCGCAGAAAAGATGCAGGCAGACCGCCGAGAATTTGTCGGCAGTGCCTTCTAGCACCGGACCGACGAGGCGCGGTTCGAAATCCTTGAAAAATTTCATCGCGTCGCGCGCTTCTTCGCGCAGGCGGCGAAGGATTTGCGGATGTTCGTCGGATTGGAAAAGGCGCTGGTGTTCGCGCAGCGCATCGTCGATTTCCGCGTTGTTCGGAAGTTGGGTCTTGTCATGCGCGCCGAGGCGTTCGGCGGCTTTGCGCTTGGCCACCTGAAAGTCGCGGATGCCGCTTTCGCTCATCAGGCGAGCGGCTTCCACTGCCACGCGGCGGCGCATCTGGTCGGAGCCGCGATGGCTGTGCATCAGAAAATACCGTAAGCGTCCTGCTGGACTTTCTTTTCCTGTTCGGTGGGATTGTTCGGTCCCGTCGCCAGCCGCGCAATGTCTTCGACTTTGAACACTTCCAGCATCGAATGCTCGTCCTCGCTGGCGGCGAGTTGTCCCGTCCCGGGATCGATACGCGCTGTCGTGATGCCGGACGGCATCTCGAACGGCTTTTCAGGCACGCCCTTCAGCGCCGTGCGCATGAAGCTGATCCACATCGGCAACGCGGTTTCGGCGCCGAATTCCTTGTAGCCGAGCGACGTGAAGTCGTCGAATCCGACCCACGCACTCGCAACAATGTCGTCGTTGTAGCCGCTGAACCAGCCATCGCGATGGTCGTTCGTCGAACCTGTCTTGCCGGCCAGGTCGTTGCGCTTGAGCACCATCGCTCCCGCGCCGGTACCGCGGCGTACGACGTCGTGCAACAGCGAACCGATCAAATAGGTCGTGCGTGCATCAAGCGCGCGCGGCGCGAGTTTCGGTGAATTGGCATCGACCTCCGACGCTGTATTCCTCGCGGCTTGCGCGAGAGAAATCTGCGAAAGCGATGCCCTTACCGGCGCGCCGGCCGAATCGTTTTTTACGTCGGCCCGCGCTTGCTCGCGCGCGTCCTCAACCGATCGTTGCGGACAGTGGCGGCACGCGACGACGGGTTGAGATTTGAAGACCTCCTGTCCATCGCGATCGACGATGCGATCGATAAAATACGGATCGACGAGAAATCCTCCGTTCGCGAACACCGCGTATGCACGCGCCATCGTCAGCGGAGACACCGAGGCTGTTCCGAGCGCCATCGAAAGGTTATCCGGAATCTGCTCGAGCGAGAAACCGAATCGCGTGACGAACTCGCGCGCGTAACGCACGCCGATGGCATCGAGCAGACGCACGGATACCAGGTTCTTCGACACGACCATCGCTTCGCGCAGACGCATCGGACCGTCGAACTTTCCGTCGTCGTTTTGCGGCGTCCACAATCCGTTCGGTTTGGATGGATCGGCGAAAACGATCGGCGCGTCGTTGATGATCGACGCCGGCGTGAAACCGTGTTCGAATGCCGCCGAATAAAAGAACGGCTTGAAGCTCGAACCCGGCTGGCGCGCCGCCTGCACCACGCGATTGAACTTGCTGCGCGAAAAACTGAAGCCGCCGACTTCGGCTTTGATCGCGCCGTCCTCCGGATCGAGCGCGATCAGCGCACCTTGCACCGTCGGCACCTGAGACAGTTTCCACTTGCCCTCGTCGTTGCGGCCGAGACGAACGATGTCGCCGGTTTGCAGCACGTCGGTCACTTTCTTCGGCGGCCCGCCGTGATGGCGCTCATCCTTGTATTTGCCCGCCCACACGACCGCGGGCATGTCGAGCGGGACGGTCTGCCCATCCTGCAAATAAACTTCGGCGGTCTTCTCGGCGCTTTCGACGACGATGCCAGGAATGAGTCCGACGATGGGATGATACGCGTCGAGATCTCTGTCGAGATCGGCAGGCAGCGGATGTTCGGGAAGATCGACATGTGCTTCCGGTCCGCGAAAACCATGGCGCTGATCATAAGTGATCAGATCATCGCGGAGCGCCTGGTTCGCGGCGTCCTGATCGCGCGCATCCAGCGTGGTGTAAACCGAGTAGCCGTCGGTCAGCGCTTCGTTGCCGAGTTTGTCGAGTACGTCCTGACGCACCATTTCGGCAATCCACGGCGCTTCCACTTCGATCGGCGGCTCGTGCGCGTACGAACGATCCGGTTCCGCGTCGGCCTGTTTGAATTGGTCCGCGGTGATGAACCCGTTGTCGAGCATGCGCTGCAGAACATATTTGCGGCGCTCGGTCGCGCGCGCACGGTTGCTCAATGGATTGCTGCTCGACGGAAATTTCGGCAACGATGCGAGCATGGCACTTTCGGCCAGCGTCAATTGATCGAGCGTTTTGCCGTAATAGAACTCGGCCGCCGCTGCCACGCCATAAGCCCGGTTGCCGAAGAAAATCTTGTTGAGATACAGCTCGAAGATTTCGTCCTTCGTCAGTTCGCGCTCGATGCGGAACGACAGGAAAATCTCGGTGAATTTGCGCGTGAGACTCACCTCCGAGCTCAGGAAAAATCCTCGGGCCACCTGCTGCGTAATCGTGCTGCCGCCGGGCACGTGCATGGTGCGTTTGCTGATCATCAAGCCGACCGCGCGGGCCACGCCTTGCCAATCCACACCGGGATGACTGTAAAAATTGGCGTCTTCGGCGGCGAGGAATGCGTTCTTGAGTTGCGGCGGCACTTGTTCGATCTTGATAGGGATGCGGCGCGTCTCGCCGATCGTCGCGATAAGTTTCCCGTCGGCGCTGTAAACGCGCAGCGGAACTTGCAGCCGCACGTCGCGCAGTGTTTCCACCGACGGAAGCCGCGGCGCGATCAACCAGTACGCGACACCGACCGCAAGGCATGCTAAAAGGACTCCAGAAACACCCAAAATCAATATGTAACGGAGCAAACGTAGAAAAATTCTCATGCCGTGTCGGTATTGTGATGGCAGTCAAGGTTGATGAAGGGTACTCGGGGTATAGAGGTGCGCTGGATTACGAAGTGTAGCAGTTCACCCTGAGGGGATTAGGGGCGGAAACGCGGGCAAATTAGGGGCAAGGATCAGGCAAATCAACGGTTTGCGGCATTTTTAAAGATACTGTTGATAAACCGTTAAGATTCGTATTTAATGTAGATGCGCATATATCGCTCGTAAGAGCGCGTGGGAAGGGGAAAAAGTGTGGGCCTACTCAGTGTAAAAGCGCCGCCGCTGGTTGGGGTGGATATCAGCTCGACGGCCGTAAAGCTGCTGCAATTGAGTCAGTCCGGTGGCAAGTACCGTGTAGAGCATTACGCGGTCGAGCCGCTGCCTCCCAATGCTGTCGTCGAAAAAAATATCGTTGAAGTGGAAGCGGTGGGCGAAGCGATCCGTCGCGCGCTGAATCGCTCCGGCGCGAAAACGAAATTCGCATCCGCCGCCGTGGCGGGTTCCGCCGTGATCACCAAAGTAATTCCGATGCCGGCCGATTTGTCCGAGGACGACCTCGAAGGACAGATCCAGGTTGAAGCCAATCAATACATTCCGTATCCGCTCGAAGAAGTCAGTCTCGACTTCGAAGTCGTCGGTCCGGTGAAAGACAACCCGGAGATGATGAACGTACTGCTGGCTGCATCGCGCACGGAGAACGTCGATTTGCGCGTGGCTGCGCTCGATCTGGGCGGGCTCGGTGCCCGTGTGGTGGACGTCGAGGCGTTCGCCATGGAAAACGCGTTCAAGCTTGTCGCTGACCAGCTCGCGGTTCCGAAAGACGCGGTAGTTGCCGTCGTCGATATCGGCGCCACGATGACGACGCTGATCGTGCTCAAGAGTCAGCGCACCATCTACTCGCGCGAACAGGTATTCGGCGGCAAGCAACTCACCGACGAAGTCATGCGCCGCTACGGTTTATCGTACGAAGAAGCCGGTTTGGCCAAGCGCCAGGGCGGTTTGCCGGAATCCTACGAAATAGAAGTGCTCGAACCGTTCAAGGAAGCGATGGTTCAGCAGATCAGCCGCCTGCTGCAGTTTTTCTTCGCGGGCAGCGAATACAACAAAGTCGATCAGGTAGTCCTCGCCGGCGGCTGCGCATCCATCAGCGGCGTCGCCGAAATGGTCGAAGAACAACTCGGCGTGCCGTGCGTGGTCGCCAATCCGCTCGCCAACATGTCGTTGTCGTCTCGCGTACAGGCGCAAACGCTGGCGCAAGACGCGCCTGCGTTGATGATCGCCTGCGGCCTGGCGCTGAGGAGTTTCGACTGATGGCAAAAATCAATCTACTTCCTTGGCGAACCGAACGACGCAAGCTGCGCGAGCGCGAGTTCTACATGATGCTCGGCGCGGCCGCGGTCGTTGCCGTGCTGGCGGTATTCGTGTGGGTGTGGTGGATGAACGCGCGCCTGGACAACCAAGATGCGCGCAACGCCTATATGAAAGGTCAGATCCATCAGCTCGATGACCAGCTGACAGAAATAAAGCGGCTCGAAGAAACAAAGTCGAAGCTGCTGGCGCGCAAGACGATTATCGAACAGCTGCAAGCGAACCGGTCGCAGATGGTCCACTTGTTCGATGAACTGGTAAAAACCATTCCTGATGGTGTGCGCCTGAACACCATGAAGCAGAACGGCGATACGCTCACGTTGACCGGCGTTGCCCAGTCGAATGCGAGTGTTGCGACATACATGCGCAACCTCGACAACTCGCAATGGCTCAAGCGTTCAGACTTGCAGCAGACCATCGCGAAAGGCAACGACAAACGCGATCGTTTCGAATTCGGACTCACGGTGAAACTTACGAGTCCGGAAGAAAAAGAAAAAGAACGCGCGGCAGCCGCCGAAAAGAACAGCACGGCGAACGCGGGTGACAAAACGTCGCCGACCGCCGTTCCTCCCGCGGGTGCGGCAAAACCTGCGGCCGCCGCGGCATCGGAGAGCAAACCATGAAGCTTTCTGATTTCCGCAATCTCGATCGCAACAACATCGGCGGCTGGCCGCAGGGCGTCAAGATGACGTTCTGCATCATTCTATTCGGCCTGATTCTTCTCGGCGGCTGGTATTTCTTCATTACCGATCGGCAAGAGCAACTACAACAGAAGCAGGCGCAGGAAGCGCAGCTGAAAAAAGATTTTTCCGAAAAGCAGGCCAAGGTCGTCAACCTTGATGCGCTGCGCACGCAGCTCGACGAAATGCGCGACATGCTGCGTCAGCTGTTGCGGCAATTGCCGAGCAGAACGGAGATGCCTGAACTCCTGGTTGATATCTCGCAGACGGCGTTGTCGACGGGAATCGATACCCAGTTGTTCAAACCCGGTCCTGAAACGGTGAAAGAGGGCTTTTATGCAGAAAAGCCCATTCAGTTGAAGATGGTCGGCACTTACCATCAATTCGGCAATTTCATCAGCGGTGTCGCCGCGCTTCCTCGCGTCGTCATTTTGACAATGCATGACGTTTCCCTCAAGCCGAGCGACAGCAAGGCGGCCACGGCGGGTCAGCTGACACTGGAAGGCACGGTCCGGACGTATCGCTATGTCGAAGACGACGAAGGCGGCAGTGACAACGCGAAACCGGCACCGAAGAAACCCGCCACGCCGGCCAAGAAGGGAGGTGCGTGAACATGAGCATCGTTCACAACTCCACATTGCGATTCGTTGCACTGCTGACGCTGATCGCCTTCATCTCCGGCTGCACCGGCGGCGAAGACGACTTGCATCAGTGGGTAGCGCAGGAGAAGGCAAAAAAAGGCGCTCCCGTGCCGCCGTTGCCTGTTCTCAAAACGTTCGAGACATTCGATTACACCTATAAAGATAACGACCCCGATGTGCGCGATCCGTTCGGACTGAGCCTTGCTGATCGGCAGGAATCACGCAGCGCCACCAATACCGGGCCGCAGCCTGACCAGCATCCCAAGGAACCGTTGGAAAGCTACCCACTCGATAGTCTCAAGATGGTCGGGACAATTGGCGGCGGCCCCGGTATCGAGGGATTGCTCAAGGATCCCGAAGGTGTCGTTCATCGCGTGCACATGCATAACTATTTGGGTCAAAACAACGGCAAGGTCACCGCCATTGCCGAAGATCACATTGACCTAGTCGAACTGGTTTCGAATGGGACCGGCGGTTGGATGGAGCACCAGGCGAAGATCGCGCTGGGCGAGAAATAGACGACCCATTGGGGGTAACTTGAAATGATGACAACAGTTGCTGACATCCTGGGACGTACGTCCAGATCTGCTGCGGCGAAAAAATTCCGCGGAAGTTTTGCATGGCTCCTGCTCTTGGCCGGAACGTTATTCGCAACGAGTGCGTTCGCGGACAACATTCTGCAGAACGTCACATATGCTCCGCTGTCGGGT
>DATAVJ010000063.1:0-8762 GCA_036267795.1 Rudaea sp. | reverse complement strand
GTGCTTTTGCGTTTGCATGCGCGGTTCGTCCGTGTCAACGCCCACATCGCCATCGCGTTTCGGTTGAACATGGCAGCTCCCGGCGCGAACTCAGGACGGCAGACGACGGATCTTCGCGCCCAGCGATCCGAGTTTTTCCTCGATACATTCGTAGCCGCGGTCGATGTGATAGATGCGATCGACGGTGGTGTCGCCTTTCGCGACCAATCCGGCCAACACAAGACAGGCGGATGCGCGCAGATCGGTCGCCATCAACGGCGCACCGGATATCCCGTCGACGCCTTTGATAACGGCCACATTGCCTTCGAGTTTGATGTCCGCGCCGAGACGCTCCAGTTCGTGCACGTGCATGAAGCGATTCTCGAACACGGTTTCGGTGATCGTGCCGACGCCTTCGGCCACGGAGTTGAGCGCGGTGAATTGCGCCTGCATGTCGGTGGGAAACGCGGGATAAGGTGCGGTGGTGATGTCGACCGCTTTCGGTCGGCGGCCTTCCATGTCCACTTCGATCCAGTCGTCGCCCGTATTCACTGTGGCGCCCGCCTCCTCGAGTTTGATGAGCACCGCTTCCAGCGTTTTCGGACGCGCGCGTTTCGCCATCACGCGGCCGCCGGTGATGGCGGCAGCAACGAGGAAAGTTCCGGTTTCGATGCGATCGGGCAGCACGTCGTAGTGCGTGCCGTGCAGACGTTCGACGCCGTCGATGACGATACGGCTCGTTCCCGCGCCGCTGACGTGTGCGCCCATCGCGTTCAGGCAATTGGCGAGATCGACGACTTCGGGTTCCTGCGCGGCGTTCTCGATGACCGTGGTGCCCGACGCGAGCGCCGCCGCCATCATGATGTTCTCGGTGCCGGTGACGGTGACGAGATCCATCACGATCGTCGCGCCTTTCAAGCGTTTTGCACGCGCCTTGATGTAGCCGTTCTCGACGGTGACATCCGCACCGAGCGCCTGCAATCCGCGAATGTGCAGATCGACGGGACGCGAACCGATGGCACAGCCGCCGGGCAGCGACACGTCGGCCTGACCGAAGCGCGCCACGAGCGGACCGAGCACGAGAATCGACGCGCGCATCGTCTTGACGAGATCATACGGCGCAAAATAATTCGTCGCCGGCCGCGGATCCACGTGAATGCGCATGCGTTCGTCGATGGTGAGCTGCACGCCCATCTGGCCGAGCACTTCCATCGTGGTGGTGACATCGTGCAGATGCGGCACGTTGCCGATGGTCATGGGTTCGTCGGCGAGCAGCGTGGCCGCGAGAATCGGCAGCACCGCATTTTTCGCGCCGGAAATCCAGACGTCGCCTTTGAGAGGCTCGCCGCCGCTGATCACGATTTTAGCCATTACGTACTCCGAGCCGTCCATGGTTGATGCCGCTCCCGTTCATTCCAACGCGGCAGCCTCGCGTTCCGTGAGGCGCCGCACGTTCGATATAAATCAGAAATTCAGTCGATGCCAACTTCCCGATGCTATTTTTTAGCGTGAGACGCTTCGTCCGGAGTAAGTGTCTTGAGCGACAGCGCATGAATCTCGCCACCCATCAGATCGCCCAGCGTCGTATATACCATTCGATGCCTCGCGAGAGGCAGCTTGCCGGCGAACGCGGCCGAGACCACAGTGGCTTCGAAATGTACGCCGTCCGGGCCATGCACATCGGCGCTGGCGCCGGGCAGGCCTTGTTCGATCATATTCTTGATAGTGTCAGTGTTCATCGGAAGGCCGGTTTCTGGCGAACGGCGGGCAACGACGGTGTGTCGGCGATAGTTGCGACGGCAGGTTATGGCGAGCCGTCCTACGCCCGCACGGGGTTCTACAGGTTACAATAGGGTTGCGCATGGTACTCAAAAACCTGAGCGGCAGATACCGGGAGCGGGACGAACCCGCAGATTCTCTTCAACGGCCCTCTCTCCTACGATCGCTATTCATGAACGCCCAACTTCAAACTGTGGTCGCGCCGGCTCCGGCGGTGACGCATCCGATGCTCGATCCGGCGTCTCTGACTCGAAGCGCGCTCACCGTGATCGATACCGAGGCGCGCGCCATCGAGGTGCTCAAAGACCGCATCAACGATGCGTTCCTGAAAGCGTGCCAGCTTATGTTCGAATGTCCGGGCCGGATCGTGGTTTCAGGTATGGGCAAATCCGGCCACATCGCGCGGAAGATCGCAGCGACGCTGGCATCGACGGGAACGCCGGCGTTTTTCGTGCATCCGGGCGAAGCCAGTCACGGCGATCTGGGCATGATCACGCAGAAGGATGTCGTTCTCGCGCTGTCGAATTCGGGCGAGACGGACGAACTGCTCACGATTCTGCCGACCATCAAGCGTCAGGGTATTCCGCTGATCGCGATGACGGGCAACAACGATTCTTCACTCGCTGCGATGGGCGACGTACATCTCGACGTGAGCGTTCCTGCCGAAGCGTGCCCGCTCGGACTCGCACCGACCGCGAGCACGACGGCCGCACTCGTGATGGGCGATGCGCTGGCGATCGCGCTGCTCGAAGCGCGCGGATTCACCGACGAGGATTTTGCAAGATCGCATCCCGCCGGCAGTTTGGGCCGCCGTTTGCTGCTGCACATCAGCGACATCATGCATACCGGCGAGCAGATTCCGAGTGTGGGCGCCGATGCGAGTCTGTCGCACACGCTGATGGAAATGACGCGCAAAGGCCTCGGCATGACGGCGATCGTCGATGCGCAGGAACGATTGCTCGGCGTATTCACCGACGGCGACTTGCGTCGTGCGCTCGACAATACGAAAGTCGATCTGCGCGTAACGCCCGTGACGATGCTGATGACTGCCAAGCCCAAGACGATTGGACCCGACAAGCTTGCCATCGAAGCGGCGCGGTTGATGGAAGCGCACAAGATTCACGCCCTGCTGGTAGTCGATGGAGATAATCGCGTGGTCGGGGCAATGAATATTCACGACCTGCTGCGGGCGCGCGTCGTTTAGGACTATTCCTGTCGTTCCGGCTTCCACCGGAATGAGAAGTCGTGGTGGTTTTGCGTTTGTTAACCCCGACAAGCGAGAATACCCCTCTCACAACGCCCTTAGCGCGGCCGCCGCGCGGCATCCGTCATGCCCTACTCGCACCTCAACGATCTCCCCGCGGACATTCGCGACCGCGCATCGCGCATCAAACTCGCGGTGTTCGACGTGGACGGCGTGCTCACCGACGGCAAATTGTGGTTCTCAGGCGACGGCCGCGAGCTGAAAGCGTTTCATGTGCAGGACGGCCTCGGCTTGAAGCGCCTCATGGCCAACGGCATCGAAGTGGCCGTTATCACGGGCCGCATGAGCCACATTGTCACCGAGCGCACCGCCGAACTCGGCATCGCGCACGTGTATCAGGGACAGGACGACAAACTCGCCTGCTTCGAACAAATCGTCGCCGCGCTCCATTTGCAGCCGGAACAATGCAGCTATTGCGGTGACGATCTGCCGGACGTGCGCGTGATGCGCCGTGTCGGCCTGGGAATCGCGGTGGCCAATGCGCATCCGTGGGTGCGCGAGCATGCGCACTGGCGCACGCAGCACCGCGGCGGCGACGGTGCGGCGCGCGAAGTGTGCGATTTGCTGCTCGCGTCGCAGGGTAAAGCCGAATCCGAAATGGCGAGATTCGCCTGATGGAACGCAAGCTGATCGTCACCATTTTCGCGATGGCGGCGCTCGCGTTGCTGACGCAGATCGCCGTCTGGATTTATGTCGGACGCGATCAGACGCAGGATTTCGTCGGACCGCCGCGTTCGGATTACACACTGACGAATTTCACTGTCGATTCGCTCGACGAATACGGGCAGCATTCGTTCACGATCATGGCGCCGTGGATGGTACGCAAGGAAGAAGACGGCTCGATGTACGTGACCGCGCCAAATTACGAAATCCTCGATGGCAACGGCAATGTGTGGAAAGGAACATCCGATTCGGCCTGGGTGAACAAGGACGGCACCATCATGAAGCTGGAAGGCAAAGTCGAGATGCACCGCATTCCGACGCCGAAGGTTCCTCCGGTAAGATTGGAGACGACCGACTTGACCGTCACCACGCCACCGAAAGTGAAAGGTTCTCCGGCGCCGAAATCGAACGAGAAGAAACTCGAGACGGCCGCGCTCACCACGATTACCGATCCGGATCATGTCGTGCATGGCATCGGCATGAAATCCGATCTTGGAATGAAACAAACGGAGTTGCTGGCCGATGTGCACTGGATATCGCTACCGTCGAGTAATGCCGATGCGAAAAAATAATCTGCGATTCATGCTGATCTGCGTCGCGCTGACGCTGTCGTCGTCGCCGTTCGCGCTGGAAACCGACCGGCAGCAGCCGATGAACATCGAAGCGAATTATCAGAAGACCACGCAAAGCCAGACCAACGACGAAAACGATCCGGACATCACCCATCTCGACGGCAACGTCATCATCACGCAGGGATCGCTGAAATCCCACGGCGATCACGCGGTTATCTACAAGAACGCCAGCGGCGTGGCGGACGAGAGCGGCAACATCGGCGGCATTCGCCGGCTCGTGCTCACCGGAAAACCCGCGCACATCGAACAGGTTCACGATGTCGACTGCAGCCTGATGACGGCCGATGCGTTGAAAATCGACTACAACAACATCACCGGCATCGCAGTGCTGACGAGCAATGTCGTCGTCGTGCAGAAAGGCAAGAGCGAATTCCATGGCGAGAACATGATCTACAACACCAACACCGGCGAAATGGAAAGCGGCGACAAGACGCCCGCGAGCCGCGTGCATATGGTGATCGAAGCCAAGACGCAAACGCCGGCGCCAGCCACGACGAACAATTGCGGTTTTGCCGGGACGCCGAAACCGAAAACCGACAAAAAGCCGGCGACGAAACACTGATGCTCAAAGCCGTCGGGTTGCAAAAAAGTTTTCGCGGCCGCACGGTCGTCCGCGATTTCGACTTCCAGCTTGCACAGGGCGAAGTGGTCGGCCTGCTCGGCCCGAATGGCGCCGGCAAGACGACGACGTTCTACATGGTCGTCGGCCTGATCGGTGCCGACGCCGGCCGCATCACGCTCGACAAGCACGACATCACGCAGATGCCGATGCACGCGCGGGCAAAACTCGGGGTCGGCTACCTGCCGCAGGAACCGTCGGTATTTCGCCGTTTGACGGTGGCGGAAAATGTGCTGGCCATCCTCGAATTGCGCGACGATCTGGACGCCGCCGGACGCCGCGCGGAACTTGAATCGCTGCTCGACGAATTGCAGATCGCCCACATCGCCGACAGCAAGGGACTGAGCCTGTCGGGCGGCGAACGTCGCCGCGTCGAGATCACGCGCGCGCTCGCGGCGAGGCCGCGTTTCATGCTGCTCGACGAACCCTTCGCCGGCATCGATCCGATCTCCGTGGTGGAAATCCAGCGCATCGTGCGCCAGCTGAAAGCGCGCGGCATCGGCATCCTGATCACCGATCACAACGTGCGCGAAACACTGGGCATCTGCGATCACGCCTACATCATGAGCGACGGTGCCGTGCTGGCGAAAGGTCCGCCCGCCGCGGTGCTCGCGAACGAACGCGTTCGCGAAGTTTATCTGGGGAAGGAATTCCGGATGTAGCGGAGAAATTTCGCGCGAGACACGAAACAGCGCAGAAAATGCTGCTGCGAAAGTTCGAAGATGAACTCACGCTGAGGAAATCCGGCAACCGCGCCAGTATATATTGTTTTTAGCGATTGACGCACAGCCCCGATCCGGCATTATCCTTGCCTATGGACCTCGGTTGCAGGATCGGACATCGCTCGTGAAGCCCGCGCTACATCTTCGTCTCAACCAGACGCTCGCATTGACGCCGCAATTGCAGCAGGCCATCCGCCTGTTGCAGCTGTCGAGTGTGGAGCTTGAGATGGAGTTGCAGGAAGCGCTGGAATCCAATCCGCTGCTGGAGCTCGCGGAGGAATCGCCGGCCGGAATCGATTCCGCCGACGGCGTCAACGGCAACGAAGACGTCCACGTGCCCGAGAACGACGCGCCGAACGAAGATACTCCCGCTCCGGAAGTCGTCGCTGCCGACATCGAATACGGCGAACCGATGGACATGGGCGATCGCTTCGACTACGGCGGCGGCCCGCCGCCGGACGACGCCGAGAACATGGAATCGCAGGATCAGGAACCGGAAGATCTGCGCGATCACCTGTTGTGGCAGTTGAATCTCACGCAGCTTTCGCCGCGCGACCGTGCGATCGGCGCGGCGATCATCGAAGCCATCGACGATGACGGCTATCTGCACGAAGACGGCGAAGTGCTGCAGGGAATTCTCGCCAGCATCGATCATCAGGCCGGTCTGGACGAGATCGAAGCGATGCGGCATCGCATCCAGCATTTCGACCCGATCGGCATTGCCAGCCGAAACCTGAGCGAATGCCTGCTGGTGCAGATCGATGCCTTCGATCGCACCGTTCCCGGCTGGACCACTGCGCGGCTGCTGGCAAAAGAACATCTCGAAGCGCTCGCGCGCAACGACCGGGCGCGGCTTTGCAAGACACTGAACACCGATCCCGACGACCTCAATGCGGCGATTTCGCTCATCCGGTCGCTCGATCCGAAACCGGGTGCGCAGATCAATCCGAGCAAGACTGAATTCGTCGCGCCGGATGCCTACGCGCAGCGGCACGGCGGCAAGTGGATCGTGAGCTTGAGCCCACACTGTCAGCCGAAACTGGCAATCAATCAGCACTATAGTTCGCTGATCGCGCGCGCGCGCCGCGACGACGCGACGTATCTGCGCGGACAAATGCAGGAAGCGCGCTGGCTGATAAAAAGTCTGCAGACGCGTGCCGAGACATTGCTGAAAACGGCGACGGCGATCGTGCGTGCGCAAAGCGCGTTCCTGGAATTCGGCGCCGAAGCGATGCGCCCGCTCGTATTGCGCGACATCGCCGAAGAGATCGGCATGCATGAATCGACCGTATCGCGCGTGACGACGCGCAAATATCTGCACACACCGCGCGGCACGTTCGAGTTCAAGTATTTCTTCTCGTCCGGCGTATCGACGATCGACGGCGGCGCCGCGTCGGCCACGGCGATCCAGGCGATGATCCGCAAATTGATCGGCGAAGAAAAACCCGTCAAGCCGCTGTCCGATCAGGCGCTTGCGGCCGAATTGAATCGGCGCGGCATCGAAGTCGCGCGGCGCACTGTGGCGAAATATCGCGAGGCGCTGCACATTCCATCATCCAACGAGCGCAGCCGGCTCGGCTGAGGAGGTATCGGGAACAAGCGCTGCCCACGCGGGTCAAAAAGATGTCGCGGCGAGTAGTTCATTGCGCGACGAGCCCAGATTCAATCGAGGAGGTTGTTATGCAGATCACCGTTACCGGCCATCAAGTCGCCGTCACCGACGCATTGCGCGATTACGCTACCGGAAAGTTCGAGCGCATCGTCCGGCACTTCGATCAACTGCATGACGCAACCATCACCTTGAGCGTAGAAAAACTTCTGCAGAAAGCGGAAGCCACGCTGCATTGCGCGGCGAGTAAGACCATCCACGCGGACGCGCAAGGCACCGACATGTACGCCGCGATCGACGCGCTGGCGGACAAAATGGATCGCCAGGTGAAAAAGCACAAAGAGAAGCTGACGAACCATCATCGCGACGAAGGGCGCGAAGCGACGCGTCCGGAATAGTTTTTCGGGCCGCTCGCGATTAAAGGGGCAATGCGCCAACGTCCGTAACTTGTCCGCATTGTGTCCGTTTGAGCGATGCGCTGTTTTTTAGACTGTGCAACTCCGTAGCACCGCTACGAACAGTCAAGGAAACAGCAGTCATGAGTTTCGTAATAGCTCGGCAGCACGATGTGAAAGCGCGCACGTTGCTCGCCGCATCTTTTTTTCTCGCAACGTCTTGTGCAGCGGCCGATCCATCTTTAAAGATTGAAGCTTTCGCCGTACCGACACCGATGGGCGATGTTTACTCCATCGCTGCAGGGGACAACGGCGACATGTGGTTCGTTGAAACCACCGGGGACAAGGTCGGCAAGATCAGTCCGTCTGGTGTATTCACCGAATTTCCGATACCCGCGGACTCGGGATTGAGCGATCCGATCGCAATCGGGAAAGGTGCGGACGGCCGCATGTGGTTCACCACATTGGACACGACAATCGGTGCAGTCACCGCCAACGGCGCATTTCAAAAGGTCGGACTTTCATCATTTGTCGTTTCATATATCGAACCCATCACGTCCGGTAGCGACAATCGTCTGTATTTCGTCGATGCGCACGGCAACATCGGCGCAATTACGACGGCTGGCGTGACGTCCGACTATTCAATTCCGACATCCAACGCAGAGGTGTCGGCAATCGCATCGGGTCCCGACGCAAATATCTGGTTTGCCGAGTTCAGCGGAAATAGTATCGGACGTATGACCGTTTCCGGCTCCTTCGCCGAGTTCCCGTTACCGATCGCTCAAAGCCAGCCTTCAGCAATCACCACTGGCCCGGATGGAAACCTTTGGTTCATCGAAAACCGCTGTCCGGCGTGCGAGATCGACGCGCCCGACTCTATTCAAGTGATTGGCCGAATCACGCCCTCAGGAACGATCACCGAATTCGAAGTGCCTAGTACGAAAGGCAAGGCCTTTTTCGATACCCGCGGTGGCATCGTCACCGGACCAGACGGCGCGTTGTGGTTCACGGAACCGGTCAACAACCGAATCGGAAGGATTTCGACGTCAGGGACAATTTCCGAATTCGACATGCCAGCTCCCGACGGCGCCGTTCCGCGT
>DATAVJ010000062.1:0-19523 GCA_036267795.1 Rudaea sp. | reverse complement strand
CGCCCGCCGCAGACACATCGGGAGAGTGGATCATGGTGTTCGGGAATTGCTTCGCTTTTGTCAGGGCAAGTGCGCTGGCCGCCGCGGCCGCGCTGCCCGTTTCGATCGCACTGGCCGCTTACGATCAGCCGCCGCAAGCATTGCTCAGCGTGCTGCACGCGCCGTCGCCGCCGTTTCCCGTCGCCAATCCGCCGGGAACAAAAATACTGCTGATGTCAGAGCTGCAATATCCGCCGATGTCGCGCGTCGCCGAGCCGTACCTGCGTCTGGCGGGTGTGCGCGTGGAACCGCGCAATCACAGCAAGCACGATACGCCGGGCGGCTACGGCATCCGTTCGTGCGCCACGGATTTTACTTTGGTCGATGTCGCGAGCGCGCAAGAAACCAAGGTCGCGCTTCCGGCCGGCGCATGTCCCGACACACCGATATGGTCGGCTGACGGCACACGGTTCGTGTTCGAGAATGCAACGGCCGATGCCGTGGAACTGTGGATCGGCGACGCATCGAACGGCAGCGTGCATCGACTCGGCGACTTCCGCTTGAATCCGATGTTCGGCATGGACGTGCAATGGCTGGCCGATCAGAAATCGTTGCTGGTGAAAATGGTGCCGGACGATCTCGGCGTGGCGCCGGCCGATACCACTGTGCCGTTCGGACCGGACATCCAGGAATCCGTCGGAAAGACCGGCGAAAGTAGCACATACGAAGCGCGCGACACGCTCAGCAGCAAGCACGATGAAGATTTGTTCGACTATTACGGAACGTCGCAACTCGCCGTCGTCGATGCGAGTACGGGCAACGCCAAGCGCATCGGCAAGCCGGGTGTTTACGCCGACGTGAACGCGGCGCCTGACGGACAGCATGCGTTGATCCAATCGATCAAGAAGCCGTACTCGTACGCGGTGACGTACGAACGTTTTCCGAACGACGTCGCGGTATTCGATCTGGCACACGGCACGCAGCACGTCGTCGCCTCGATTCCGCTTACCGATCGCGTGCCGGTTCAAGGCGTGCCGGAAGGTCCGCGCGATTTCGATTGGCGCGCGACCGAGCCGGCCACGCTGATCTGGGCCGAAGCGCTCGACAAGGGCGACTGGAAAGTCACCGTGCCGAATCGCGACAAAATCATGCTGTCGCGCGCTCCGTTCACTGCCAAGCCGCAAGAAGTCGCACGCACCCAACAACGCTTCGTCGGCTTTTCATGGACGGCGACACCGAGCGTCGCTTTCATGACCGAGATTGACGAGAACCGGCACTGGCGTCACACCGCTATCGTCAACGTCGACGATCCGAAGCAGAAGCCGCGTGTATTGTGGGATTTGTCGAGCGACGAGCGTTACAAGAATCCGGGTTCTTTCGTCTATCGCGCGCTGCCGAATGGCGTGTACGTCGTGCGTCAGGACGGCGATACCGTTTATTTGCGCGGGCAGGGCGCCTCGCCGAAGGGCGATCGTCCGTTCCTCGATCGGCTCGATCTGAAGACGCTCGCCACCGAACGTCTGTTTCGCAGTGAAGCGACGGCATACGAACGCTTCATGGCGTTCGACGGTCCATCGACGCAATTCCTCACCTGGCACGAATCGATCACCGATCCGCCGAACGCATTCCTGCGCAAGCTCGGTGACAAGAATGCGGGCGGCGACGAAGGTGAAGCGCAATTCGCAACTGCGTCGCAGCAGATCACGCACGTGCCCGATCCCACACCGATCGTGCGTCAGATCAAGAAGAAGCTCGTCAACTACAAGCGCAAGGACGGCGTCGATTTGTCGTTCACGCTTTATACGCCGCCGAACTACAAAGAAGGCACGCGCGTGCCGGCGATTCTTTACGCATATCCACTGGACTACGCCGATCCGAAACAGGCCGGACAAGTCTCCGGCTCGCAGCAATCGTTCACGCGCTTGCCGTATTACCGCCTGATGTTGCTAGCGGGCTACGCAGTCATCGACAACGCCGCATTTCCCATCGTCGGCGATCCAAAGACGGCATACGACACGTATCTCGACCAGCTCGAAGCCGACGCGCAGGCCGCCGTCGATAGCGCCGTGGCAACCGGCGTCGTCGATCGCGACCGCATCGGCGTTACCGGACACAGTCACGGCGCGTTGATGACGGCGAACCTGATCGCGCACACCGACCTGTTCCGCGCCGGCGTTGCGACAAGCGGTTCGTACAACAAGACGCTCACGCCGTTCGGTTTTCAGAGCGAGCGTCGCTCCGTGTGGGCCGCGCAAAGCGTGTATCTGCAGGCATCGCCGTTTTTCTTCGCCGATAAAATCAAACTGCCGCTGCTCATCGTGCACGGTGAGGACGATGCCAATCCCGGCACCGAACCGGTTCAGGCACGCAAACTGTTCCAGGCGATTCGCGGCAACGGAGGCACCACACGTTTGGTGATGCTGCCGCACGAGCCGCACTGGTACACGGCGATGGAATCGAACGAGCAACTCGTCGCCGAAATGCTCAAATGGTTCGATCAGTACGTAAAGAACGCGCCACCGCGGCAGGTTGCGCAGAACACGACGGCAAAGTAAGTAAAACCTTCCGCCAGCCCGCCCTGACGCGGGGCTGGCATGACTTTCGTCATAGAAGGTCCGATGACCGGGCCCGCTACACTAGCGGGCCGAATTTACCGCCCAGGGAATCCATCATGAAGAATCTCGTCATCGTCGTGGGCTTCGCGCTCGCGACCGCTTCCGCCGCGTACGCCGGCGAAGGCATGTGGACGCCGGACAACCTGCCGAAGCAGGAACTGGCCACAAAGTATAAATTTACACCTACGGCACAGTGGGTCGATCACGCGCAGAAAGCCGCGCTTCGACTCGCCGGCGGTTGTTCAGGCTCGTTCATTTCGTCGACCGGCCTGGTGCTGACGAATCATCATTGCGTCAATTCCTGCGTTCAGCAGTTATCGACAGCCGAGAAGGATTTCATCGCGGCGGGCTTTTACGCGAAAGAACAGAAAGACGAAATCAAATGTCCGGAGATCGAACTCAATCGCCTCGACACGATCACCAACGTCACCGACCGGGTGAAGAAAGCCGTCGACGGCAAGTCCGGCGAGCAATACAGCAAGGCCGAGAAGTCCGTGAAATCCGCCATCGAGAAAGAATGCGCGGGCAACGACGCCGAAACGACGCGCTGCGACGTCGTAAGCCTCTATCACGGCGGCATTTACGATGTATACAAATACCATCGCTTCCAGGATGTGCGTCTCGTATTCGCGCCGGAATTCGCCATGGCGTTCTTCGGCGGCGATCCCGACAACTTCAATTTCCCGCGCTATGACCTCGATATGGGCGTGCTGCGCGCCTACGAGAACGACAAGCCTGCCAAAGTCGCGGAATTCTTCCCGTTCTCCAAAAACGGCGCCGACGAAAACGAGCTGACGATCGTCGTCGGCAATCCTGGCGGAACGGATCGCCAGCTGACGATGTCGCAATTGGAAACCACGCGCGATCTCGATACACCGCATGCGTTGGTGCGTCTCGCCGAAATGCGCGGCGTCATCGAGCAATTCCGCTCGGAGAGCGCCGAGCACAGCCGGATCGCCGAAAGCGATTTGTTCGGCATCGAAAATTCTTTCAAGGCGTTTACGGGCCGCGAAGAAGCGCTGCTCGACCCTGAAGTTTTCACGTTCAAGCAGAAACAAGAAACCGAACTGCGCGATTACGTGAATGCCGATCCTGCGCGCAAAGCCAAATACGGCGCGGCATGGGACGAGATCGCGAAGGCCGAGGCGACGTACCGCAATCTCGAAACGCAATACTTGTACATGGAAGGCCGCGGCGCGTTCTTCTCCAAATATTTCGGCTACGCGCGCGCACTGGTGCGCGGCGCGGCGGAGCGTCAGAAGCCGAACGGCGAACGCTTGCGCGAATTCGCCGATTCACGTTTGCCGAGCGTCACGCAATCTTTATTTTCCACGGCGCCGGTGTATCCGGATTACGAGAAAGTGAAGCTGGGATTCTCGCTGACGAAGATGCGCGAATGGCTGGGCACCGACAATGCATTCGTGCGCAAAGTGCTGGGCAACAAGTCGCCGCAGGAAGTGGCCGACGCGCTGGTGGCGGGCACCAAGCTCGGCGACGTCGCCGCGCGCAGGCAGTTGTGGGACGGCGGTGCCGACGCCATCGCGAAATCCGACGATCCGTTCATCGTGCTCGCGCGCAACATCGATCCCGATACGCGCGCGATTCGCAAGCGGCTGGAAAACGAAGTCGAATCCGTCATCGACAAGAATTCCGAACTGATAGCCGGCGCACGTTTCGATAAATACGGCACGAGCGTCTATCCGGATGCGACCTTCACGGAACGCTTTTCGTTCGGCGAAGTGAAGGGCTGGAACGAGAAGGGAAACTGGATCAAACCGTTCACGGACATCGCCGGCGCTTTCGCGCACGCGACGGGTTCGGAGCCGTTCGCGCTGCCGACGTCGTGGCTGGACGCCAAGCCGACGCTGAATCTCAAGCAGCGGCTGGATTTCGTGACGACGAACGACATCATCGGCGGTAACTCCGGCAGTCCGACGATCAACCGCAACGGTGAAATCGTCGGCCTCGTGTTCGATGGCAATATCGAGTCGTTAGGCGGCGATTTTTGGTTCGACGAACGCGTGAATCGTACGGTCGCGGTGCATAGCGGCGCCATCCTCGAGGCGCTGCACAAAGTGTACAAAGCGGATCGTCTTGCGAAGGAAATCGAAAGTTCGCGCAAGCACTGAGGATTGGCGACGCGCGCAGGGATGCGCGCGCCGTTCGTCGAGCGCACGCGGCGAGTTATATCCGCTTTGCGAGACTCTCGAGAAACGCCGACCAGCCGCCGGTGTGATTCTTCACCTGTTCCTCATCCGGCAAACCGTCATGCGTCAACGTTAGCTGCGTCTTCCCGCCGGTTTCCTTCAGCGCGATTTTCACCACCGATTCCTTGCCGCGCGTTCCCTCGCTGATCCACGTGAATTCGAGCACGCGCGGCGCGTCGATGGTGATGTAGCGGCCATAGTGCGGATAAATCCTTTTTTCCCACGGCATCTCGAGGTAGAACAGGCCGCCGACCCGTGGATCGACGACGACATCTTCCCCGTCGGCCAGCCACGATTTGACGCTTTTCGGATTCACCCACGCATCGAATACTTTCGCCGCCGGCGCGTCGTACGTGCGCGGAATCTTCAATCCGAATTCACCCATGGCGTTCTTGTTGCGCGTTTGCATTTTCCGTTCTCCTAATTGGTCGATTTCAAAAATTCACCAAGCGCGTCGAGTTTGATGTTCCAGAAGCGTTCGTAGCGCGACAGCCATGTGACGACGTCGCGCATCGGCGCTCCGTGCAGCGTGAGCACGTGCTCGCGTCCGTGACGCCTGCGATGCACCAAACCCGCACGCTCCAGCACTTTCACATGCTTGGAAATGGCGTTGAGCGACATATCGAACGGCGCGGCGAGATCCGTCACGCGTGCGCTGCCGCGCGCGAGCTTGGCGATGATTTTGCGGCGCGTCGGATCGGCGAGTGCCGCGAATGCGTTATCGAGTGCGTTCATTTCAATACTCAACCGTTAGGTTGAATATAGTAGATGACGACCACGACGTCAAGCCCAAAAGTCGCTCCCCGCAAAAGACGCACCTGAAAACGCCAGCACGACCTCGGCAATTAACTTACAAATTTCGATGACATCCGCGGCGCACAGGAAGTGCGCCGTTCGCCGCAGGCACAGGGATGTGGCTTCGGCGAACACGCCGCACGTGAAGAACAAACGTGCTTTCTTTGGTTACTTTCTTTGCACGCAGCAAAGAAAGTGACTCGCTCGCCGCAGGCGAGTGAAAGCTCCACGCTTTCTCAGGCACGGAAGATTAAAGGCAAGGAGCTGGATTCCGGCTTTCGCCGGAATGACGAGCCACCAGCAAAGCCACGGCAATCCAGTCGCCGCCGTCTTGCAAAGCGCAGAACGCAACCACCAACACCGCCATTGCGCTAAAATTCCACTTTTAGCGGAGCGTCCATGAACTCGCAGTCTCCAGGCGCGAAATTCCGCGCCGCCGTAGCCGCCGAAAACCCGCTGCAGGTCGTCGGCGCCATCACTGCGTACGCCGCGCTGATGGCCAGGCGCACGGGTTTCAGGGCGCTTTATCTTTCCGGCGGCGGCGTCGCGGCGAATTCACTCGGTATGCCCGATCTCGGCATCAGCACGATGGAAGACGTGCTCACCGACATTCGGCGCATCACCGACGTGTGCGATCTGCCGCTTCTCGTCGATGCCGACACCGGTTGGGGCGGCGCCTTCAACATCGCGCGCACAGTGCGGTCGCTGACGAAAGCAGGCGCGGCGGCGATGCACATCGAAGATCAGGTCGCTTCGAAGCGTTGCGGACATCGTCCCGGCAAAGCCATCGTGCCGAAGGACGAAATGGTCGATCGCATCAAAGCGTCGGTCGATGCGCGCGTTGACTGCGATTTCGTCATCATGGCGCGCACGGACGCCATCGCGGTCGAAGGCATCGAATCGGCCATCGAACGTGCCGTTGCTTGCGTGGAAGCGGGCGCCGACATGATTTTCCCGGAAGCAATTTATACTTTGCCGCAATATAAACAATTCAAGGATGCGGTGAAGGTGCCGATCCTCGCGAACATCACCGAGTTCGGACAAACGCCGCTGTTCACGACGGGGGAGTTGAAATCCGCCGGCGTCGATATCGTGCTTTATTGCTGCGGCGCGTACCGTGCGATGAACAAGGCCGCGCTGAACTTCTACGAAACCGTGCGCCGCGACGGTACGCAAAAAGCGGCGGTGCCGGCGATGCAGACGCGTGCGGAGCTGTACGATTTTCTTGGCTATCACGCCTACGAAGAAAAACTCGACAAACTGTTCGCCGAATCCAAAGGCGAGTGAAGCCAGTCTCCGATGACCGATCACGAACTTCCGAAAGCCACACGCGACGCGCTGCAGCGATCACCCAGTCGCCGCGATTGGGATGGCGCCGCGGCCGTCATCGCGGCGTTCGTGGGATTGCTCGCGCTTTGCGTTTCCGGTTACACGGCATGGCTGCAGCGGCAGCAAGTGCGTGCGCAAGTCTGGCCGTACATTGAAACGAGCGTGTCCGGCTCGAAGTACAAAATCATGCTCGCCAACAAGGGCGTGGGTCCGGCGATGATCCGCTCGGTGCGCATGTACGTCGACGGAAAACCGCAGCACAACTGGCACGACACGCTGACGGCGCTGGGTCTGAAATTCGATCATTCGGTGCCGTATTCGACGATCAGCGGCATCGTGCTGTCGGCCGGCGATCACGTCGATCAACTCGTGCTGCGCGATGCCGACGAATTCAACGCCTTCGCAAAAGTGGCCAATCGCGCCACGATGGAAATCTGTTACTGCTCCACGATGAACGAGTGCTGGATCCGCGACGACCGTCAATCCGGTCCGGATACTGCCGTGCGCGAAACGCCGATGTGTCCGGCCCGCGATGGCACGGAATTCCGCGACAACGAAAACGCAGAGCCGGCGATTCCGGCGGAGGAAAACAAGTGAGCGAGCCCGTGAGTATTCTTCCCAAGCCGAAAAAATCCGTCGCCCTGTCCGGCGTGGCCGCAGGCAATACCGCGCTCTGCACGGTAGGCCGCACCGGCAACGATCTGCATTATCGCGGCTACGATATTCTCGATTTCGCCACGACCAGCGAATTCGAGGAGATCGCGTATTTGCTCGTGCACGGCAAATTGCCGAATGCCGCTGAACTAGCTGCGTACAAGACGAAATTGAAGTCACTGCGCGGCATTCCGTCGATCGTGAAAGCCACGTTGGAACAGTTGCCGTCCTCGTCGCATCCGATGGACGTGCTGCGCACTGCGGTATCCGCGCTTGGCTGCGCGATGCCGGAAAAAGACGATCACAATCTTCCCGGAGCGCGCGACATCGCCGATCGTCTGATGGCGTCGCTCGGATCGATGCTGCTGTACTGGTATCACTTTGCGGTGAACGGCAAACGCATCGACGTCGAAACCGACGACGATTCGATCGGCGGCCATTTCCTGCATCTGCTGCACGGCGAAGTACCGGCCGATTTGTGGGTGCGCGCCATGCACACGTCGCTGATTCTTTATGCGGAACACGAATTCAACGCGTCGACCTTTGCCGCGCGCGTCATCGCCGGCACCGGCAGCGATATGTATTCCGCCATCGCCGGCGCCATCGGCGCGTTGCGCGGCCCGAAACACGGTGGCGCGAACGAGGCTGCATTCGACATCCAGAAACGTTACGACACCGCGGACGAAGCCGAGGCCGACATCCGCGCGCGCGTCGAACGCAAGGAAGTCGTGATCGGATTCGGCCATCCCGTGTACACGACGGGCGACCCGCGCAACAAGGTGATCAAGGAAGTGGCACGCGAACTTTCGCAAGCGCAAAAAAACATGAAGATGTTCGATATCGCCGAGCGTCTGGAATCGACGATGTGGACAGTCAAAAAAATGTTCCCGAACCTCGACTGGTTCAGCGCTGTGAGCTATCACATGCTCGGCGTGCCGACGGCGATGTTCACACCGCTGTTCGTGATCTCTCGCACCTCCGGATGGAGCGCGCATGTCATCGAGCAGCGCATCGACGGCAAGATCATCCGACCGAGCGCGAATTACACCGGTCCGGAAAATCTGACGTTCGTACCGATCGAACATCGTTGATATGCGTTTCGGTTCGTGCAAATTGCTGCCTGCTTCGGAAGCTGCATGCAAAATGCGTTAAATGCGAAACACGATTGATGAACATACCGCGATGGACCGCGATTTCGCGGTGGCACGCCGCGTGAATGTGAAGGAGCGGTCAAACCGTCATCGGTTCAAGGAGGAAGCCATGTTGCATCTCGCTATCGTTTTTGCGGTCATCGCCATCATTGCGGGCGCGCTCGGATTCGGCGGCGTCGCCGGCGCGTCGGCCGGCATCGCAAAAATTTTCTTCATGATCTTTTTGGTATTGCTGGTGCTGGCGCTGCTGGGTTTGGTGTTGGGTTTCAACATAGCCGTCTAACGCGGCAAGTCGCGAAGGACAAAAGCGCCGCAATAGCGGCGCTTTTCAATTAAGACGGGTAAACAACGTCATCATGTAAACCACGAATACCGCGACCGCAACGATCGACATCGCCTTGTGCACCCATTCCCGCCGGAAGACGATGGTCACGAGCGCCAACGCGATGAAGAAAAAGTGGAAACCCACGTTGACAGAGTCGCCGAAGTGGCCGCCGAGTACCGGCTCCTTGAGCAAACTGGTCAATATCAGTGCGACAAAGAGCGAGAAGAACCAGCGTGTGTGCGCGAAATAATGCGCGCGCAAATCGGTTCCCCTCTCATCGAAGAAATCCGGAAACACGATCGCGGCAAGCATGTAGAGAATAACGGTCTGCAGTTCGACGACCGAAAATCCCAGAAACGTCCATGAGGGGATTTTCCGCATCCCGTATTGCGCCCACCACGTCTGGCCGCAAACCGCGAGCAGCAGCAGCGCCCACACCAACGACGGCCAATACAGCTTTAGCCGTGCACGCGACAGAAGAAGTCCGCGGAAGCCTTTGAGGATTTGCGTTATCGCCAAACCGATGATGATGGACAACGGAACACACAGATAATCGAATTGACTCACGTGTTCGCTCCGTTTGTGCCGGTTTTGCGCTCGATCAAATCCCACCGATTTCCATACAAGTCCTCAAAGACCACCACGGTGCCGTATTCTTCCTCGCGCGGTTTTTCGACGAAGTGGACGCCCTGCGCCGTCATCGCGCGATAATCCCGCCAGAAATCGTCCGTGTGCAAAAACAGGAATACGCGTCCGCCGGTCTGGTTGCCGACACGGCTCGATTGCGATTCGTTCGATGCCTTCGCGAGCAAAATAGATGCGCCGTCGCGGATCGACGGCGCAACGACAACCCAACGCTTGTCCGGGCCGAGTTTCGTGTCTTCGATGAGATGAAATCCCAACGCGCGCGTGTAGAAACCGATTGCTTCATCGTAGTCGCGCACGACGACGGCAACGTGCGCGAGCCGCCGGTCGCTTTCATCTTTCGTCATTTGATACCGTCGGTCAAAACGATGCAGCCATCCTAACCGGAGCAAGCGGAATCCGTAAGGGTGCGATCCCGTCGTGACTCAGGACGTCGACGTCAGTACGATCGTTTGCGCATCATCTTGCGTCTGCTCCGCGGTTTCGCCGCCGTCGCGTTTCGCGATCATCGCTTCGTGCTGACGGCGGTAGTGATTCAGCCGCTGCGTCATCTCATCGCCGCGGGCAAGGATCGATTGAAAACCTTTGCGCACGCTGACCGCGCGGATGTTCGCCTTCTTTTGCGCAAGATTGAGTTCGCGTTTATCGACGACAACAGGCTGCACGTGCAGCATCTTGTCTACGACGTTGCTGAACAAACTGCTCAATCCCGTTTTTGTGCGGATCGTTTTTGTGTTGTGTGAGGAAAAATCCATACGCTGCCCCGGTGACGAACTGTCGTGTTCTCGCAAAGCGGCGTCGCACGATGAACAGCGCGACGAATAGTGTTGTCCGTACTCACAGAGCAGTATGTGTGCCAACCGCATCACACTTTTGGCGCGTGGGGAAACCACCGAGATGCGCCGCAGATACGCGCAAAAGACCGCGTTGAGGGCGCCAGACGAGCGTCAACGTCGTTCACTGCAAAAAAGCGATGTGACAAACTGGCGTGCGCGGGTGACGCGCAGCGACTACAACATCGCCGCCAGTTTCGTGCCCTGCGCAATCGCGCGTTTCGCGTCGAGTTCCGCTGCGACGTCGGCGCCGCCGATTACGTGTGCGTGGATTTCTGCGGATTTCAGCGTGTCGTATAAATCGCGCTGCGATTCCTGCCCGGCGCAGACGACCACTGTATCGACGGCGAGCACCTGTGGTTTGCCGTCGACGACCAGATGAAATCCGTCATCGTCGATGCGGTCGTAGCTCACGCCGCCCAGCATCTTCACGTTTTTCATTTTCAGCGACGCGCGATGCACCCACCCGGTCGTTTTGTTCAAGCGCTTGCCGGGCGCACCCGGCGTGCGTTGCAGCAGCCAGACCTCGCGTTCGCTGGGCTCCGGCATCGCTTTCGCCAGACCGCCCCGGTGTGCGTACGTCTCGTCGACACCCCATTCGTGCGACCAGCGATCGACGTTCGTTGTCGCCGATGGTTCGGATTGCGTCAGGAATTCGGCGACGTCGAAACCGATGCCGCCCGCGCCGACCACGGCCACGCGTTTGCCGACAGGTTTGCCCAGCAGAACGACATCGAGGTAACTCAATACGTTTAGCCGCTCCGCACCGGGAATCGTGATCGTGCGCGGCGTGACACCGGTGGCGAGGATCACGCCATCGAATCCGCGCAAGTTGTCGATCGATGCGACTGTATTCAAACGCAGATCGACGCCGGTGTCGGCGATGCGGTGCGAAAAGTATCGCAGCGATTCGTGGAATTCCTCTTTGCCCGGAATCCGTTTGGCCATGTTGAACTGGCCGCCGATCTCCGCCGACGCTTCGAACAGCGTGGCGGCATGGCCGCGCTCGGCAAGCGTGGTCGCGCACGCGAGGCCGGCGGGTCCGGCGCCGACGACAGCGAATTTTTTCGGCGCGGCGGATTTCGTGATGACGAGTTCCGTCTCGTGACACGCGCGCGGATTGAGCAAACACGACGCGCGCTGATTTTCGAACACGTGATCCAGGCACGCCTGATTGCAGGCGATGCACGTATTGATGCGCGACGCGTCGCCGCGCCTGGCTTTCGCGACCCATTCCGGATCGGCGAGCAGCGGCCGCGCCATCGATACCATGTCGGCGTCGCCGTCGGCGATGATTTTTTCCGCGACGTTCGGCATGTTGATGCGGTTCGTCGTGATCAACGGAATCGATACTTCGCCTTTGAGCTTGCGCGTTACCCACGCGAATGCCGCGCGCGGAACACTGGTGGCGATGGTAGGGATCCGCGCTTCGTGCCAGCCGATGCCGGTGTTGATCAATGTCGCGCCGGCGCGTTCGATCGCCTTGGCTAGTTGAACGATTTCATCCCAGCTTTGCGCGTTGTCGACGAGATCGAGCATCGACAGCCGATAAATGATGATGAAATCCTTGCCGACCGCTTCGCGCGTGCGCCGCACGATCTCGATCGGGAAGCGTTGACGATTTTCGATGGAGCCGCCCCAGCGATCCGCACGCTTGTTCGTGCGCTCCACGAGAAATTGATTGAGCAGATAACCTTCGCTGCCCATGATTTCCACGCCGTCGTAGCCGGCATCGCGCGACAATTTTGCGCAGTGGGTGAAATCGCGAATCGTCCTGTCGACGCCGCGCGACGACAATTCGCGCGGCGTGAACGGCGTGATCGGCGATTTTATTTTCGACGGCGCGACGGACAGCGGGTGATAGCCGTACCTTCCCGCATGCAGGATCTGCATGCAGATGCGCCCGCCCTCGGCGTGCACCGCGCGTGTGACTTTGCGATGCCGCGCGACATGCCACGGCATCGACAACCGTCCGCCGAACGGTTTCAGCCATCCATCTATATTCGGCGCGATGCCTCCGGTCACCATCAAGCCGACACCGCCGCGCGCGCGTTCGGCGAAATACGCGGCGAGCTTGTCGAAATCGCGCGCGTGATCTTCCAGACCGGTGTGCATAGAGCCCATCAGCACGCGATTGGGCAACGTCGCAAAGCCCAAATCGAGCGGCGAAAACAGATTCGGAAATGGTGTGCGCGGCGCGTCGGTCATGGCATCGAACGGGCGTTTGAAAATACCGTCAAAAGTCGGCGCACGATGCCCGGAAAGCGCAGGCGCCGCAAGTCAGTGCGAAATTTTGAGCACGATCAGCGTCTGGTCGTCGGTGCCGAGCGTGCTTTGCTGATGCTCCTGCACGGCGGCCACGATAACGTCGAGCACACCCTGCGCCGACGGTGGCCCGGCGGCGACGAGATCGCGCAATCGATCGGCGCCGAACATGGCTTCGTGCACGTCGCGCGCTTCTACGATGCCATCGGTATACAGAACGAGAATGTCGCCGGACTCGAGAAGGAATTCGTTGTTGCGGTACTCGTAATCGCGCAGCACGCCGAGCGGAATCTGATCGGCTTCGCCAAGCCACAGCGCGCTGTCGCCGCGCTTGAGCAGCAATGGCGGATGTCCGGCGCTGAGATAGCTCAACTTTCGCGTGTCGGGCCGATACAGGATCGCGAACGCGGTAAGAAAATGTCCGCGGTTGCGCCGCGAGAAAAAATACTTGTTGACGTACGTCATCGCCGCCGCCGGCGGCGGACCGCCATCGCCTCGATACGTGCGCAGGATCGCATCGAATTGAACGGCTTCCATCGCGGCGGCGGCGCCGTGGCCGGATACGTCGCCGACGATCACGCCCCAGATATCCTCGCCTGCCGGCTGGAAATCAGGCGGCGCGAATTCGGTGAAATTGCTCATTTCGTAATAGTCGCCGGCTGCGGTTTCGGCGGGCTGCCAATGCACGGCGTATTCGAGTCCTGCGATCCGCGGATTGTCCGGCAGCAGCAAACGCTGAATGTCGGCGAGGCTCTCGATCTGTAAACGCCGGCGTTCGGATTGCATCGTCAGCTCGCGCATCACGATGGGACGGATGAGCAGACTCGTCGCCAGGTTCACGTGCAGCAGCGTGCGGTCGAGATCGGCGTGGTCGAATCGATGCGCGACGGTGCTGCCGAATGCCAGCCAGTGCGTTATGCGTCCGCGATTGGCCAGCGGAATCGCCAGCACGCCGGCCGGCGCGAACAATATTTGCGCGAGCGGCATCGCGCGCTGCGTCGGCGCAACGGGCACGACGTGCGCCGATGCGCCCGCGATGATGTTTTGAGCGAGCGCATCGTCGAATGCCGGCAAACCCGCGTGTTCGCCGTTCGGATCGAGATTCGGCACGTGCTCGGTGCCATCGGGGCCGATCAGTCCGGCAAGACGGCAACGTCCGGCCGGTTGATCGCGCACGAGCATCAGCGCGACGGAGCAGTCCGGAAAGTCCGCCGCGAAATACGTGTGCAGTTCGATCAGTGCTTCGCGCGAATCGCCATCGAAGCCGCTGAGCGTGAGGACGCGCTGAAATAATGCATCGGTCGGTGTCATACAGCATTTTGACCGAGCGCGCCGTTTTGCGAAAGCGCATAACGACGACTGAATGGTGCGCGCCTGCCCGTCAACTTCCTGCGCATCGGAACGTTTCTGCTATCGAGAGCCGCACTGTTGCGGCAAGCAAACGAAGGAAGGTTGTCATGCTAGTTCGCAAAATCGCCATGGCGCTTGCACTGGGTGTTGCCGGCATCGGTGCGATGACAGTCACGCAGCCGGCATCTGCGGCGGTCGCTGTCGGCGTAAGGATCGGACTGCCTACATACGGGCCGCCGGCGCCGATCGTCGAACGTGTCGGAGTACGTCCGGGCTACTTCTGGCGGCCGGGTTATTGGCGCTGGGATGGCTACCGCTACGGTTGGCGGGGCGGGTTTTGGGGTTCGGCGCGCGTCGGCTACCGCTATGCACCGGGTTATTGGGGCGGATGCGGACCGCGCTGGTGCTATCACGGCGGCCGCTGGGTCCGCTGAACGAAGACAGTCGGTTGCCCTGGGCGGCTCGTGCTGCGTGCATCGTCGGAGTGCGGGCCGCCCTTCTTGCGCGGCCGTTGATCCTGTATCAGTTGATTGTGTTGTCGCCGACAGCGGCGTGTTCGTCGGCGACGGCATCGGCAGCGGCGGGCATCAGGGATTCATGGCGCAGCAACCGCGATTTGGCCGTCCATTCCGCCGCGGCATCCATCGGTTCCAATGCCGTGAATTCGCCGGAAATCAATGTGGCGATCGGCACGCCATCGCGATACAGGATTTTCGAATTCGTCAGTGCCGGAACTTTATTGCCTGCGACGATACTGCCGACGAGATTGAGCGGATCGGCGCCCGAAACGGCCACGAGCACGTCGTTCGCAGGCTTCTGCCGCATACCTCGCAACAGACTCACGGCTTCCGGCAATGCGAATTGTTCGCCGGACAATCCTGCAATGAAACGGCCGCCGCGAATTTCGCCGCGCGCTTCCAGGCGCTGATAAACGCGCAACAGGTCGCGCCAAGGCGGCAGCCAATCGGCTTCGCGCGCGAGCAACCGCCAGCACACGACACCGTAGCGCTTGAGCAGCGTGCGTGCGATGTGTTCGAGCGTTTCGGGGCTTTGCTTTGATGCGTCGCCAGAGCGACGCCGCAACAACGCCCATCGTCCCGCATCGGCGATGCCGAGCAATGCGGTGCGGCGGCCGCGTCGACGCTGATTCGAAGAACGCTTCGATGCCGGCACCAGCAACGCACGCAATCCCGCGAAACTGTCGGAATTGATGACGCCTGCGGCGACGAGTTCGGCGAGCGCGTCTTCCAGTTCGGTTTGCAACAGGCGCGTGCCGGAAATCATTTCGTCGAAGAACGACGCGCCGTGATCTTTCAGATAATCGGCGACGGCTTGCGCGCGTGAACTCAGTGTCGGCGCGGATTCCGACGATGCGCGATCCAGCGTCGTCCATACGCCGATGTTGCGACGTTGCAGAAGAACGATCGGCGTTGCGCGCACGGGACCGCTCGCGCGTTCGCCGGCGCTCGATTTGCGTTCCTGCATACGCGACCACACGACACGTCCCGCGAGACATAAATCGTCGAGCCAGGAAATTTCGTAACCGGCGACGCGCGCCGGCAGCAGTTCGGTTTCCCATGCGGCGGCGGGCGCTTCGAATCCTTCGAGTTGCGCGATGATGCCGGCCAGTGCGTCGGGTCCGCTGACTTGCGCGTTCGGTGCAACGCGTTGCCATTCGAAAAGGAAACGCATGAAATCGCGCGGTTCCACCGGTTCGATTTCGCGCCGCAAGCGGTTGACGGTGTAGCGATGAATGCGCGCGAGCAGATGGCGTTCGCACCATTCGATATCCGTTGAGCCCGGCGTGAAGTGGCCGCGCATCACGAAACCTTCGCGTTCGAGCGCGAGCAAGGCCAGATCGATGTCGGATGTCGGCAGCGCCATCGATTCCGCTATGGCGTTCACGGTGACCGGTCCGAGTCCCGTCATTCGGCCACGCACGATATCGGGCAGCGCCGCTTCGCGTTCCCACGCGGTGCGCGTGAATTCTTCCGGCGCGGTGATCGGCGGATCGAGATTTGTTTTCGGATAAATCGCCTCGAATTGCGGAATGCGTTCGGCGGCGATCCAGATCAACGCGTCGTTTTGCAGTTGCGTCGTTCTGCGCGCCGCGATCAGTTCATCGAGGAAATGCGTCCAGTGACGCGCGCCGATGTCCGAGTGCGTGAGGAAGCCGAGCACCATCAGCGCTTCGTGTAGTTCGTCGGCGGAGCGGACTTGCGGCCATGCTTCGTCGCGCACGGAATCGATCGCGTCGGGATCGAGCTTGCCGAAATCGTCGGTGGAATTGATATCGCCCCATTGCCGGCTCATCACGGCCTGCGTGCGGCGTTCTTCCAGCGGCGCGTCGTCGAGGTACGCGTACGGCCGCGCCGTGAGCACTTCGGCGGCGAGCGGCGAGGGCGCCGTCAAGTCGCGGCACACAAAGTGTATTTTTCCACTTTCGAGGTTGCGCAAGAGATTTTCGAGGCCCTTCAGATCAATCGCTTCGTACAGACAATCGTGCATCGTCTGCGCGACCATCGGATGTTCGGGGATTTTCCGTTCGCCGACGATGTTTTCCAGGCATGCGACCTGGTCGGGGAACACCGTCGCCAGCAAATCCTCGGACTTCATGCGCTGCAACTGCGGCGGCACTTTCGATCCGCCCTGGAATCGCGGCAGCGCGAGCGAGGTCGTCGCGTTCCAGCGCCAGCGCACGCCGAACATCGGCGCGTCGAGCAACGCTTGCGTCAACACGTCGCAAACGGAATTGGAATGGAGATAGCGCGTGACGTCGTCCAGCGGAAAACTGTGGCTGGTCGACAGCGACAAGACGATCGCGTCTTCCGTCGCTGCCGCCTGCAATTCGAAATTGAACGAACGGCAGAAACGTTTACGCAACGCCAATCCCCACGCGCGGTTCAAACGGCTGCCGTACGGCGTGTGGATGACGAGTTGCGTGCCGCCGGATTCGTCGAAGAAGCGCTCCATCGCCAGTTCGGTTTGCGTGGGCAGCATGCCAAGCGCGGCTTTCGCGCCGCCGAGATAATCGACGATCTGACGTGCGGCGGAATCGCTCAAGCCCACGTCTTCGCGCAACCAGGTGAGTGTGGCTTCGACGCCGTAGTCGAGCCGTTCGGAAATTTCATCGCGCAATCGCGACACGGCGAACGACAATTCGTCCGTGCGTCCCGGCGCTTCGCCGAGCCAGAACGGAATCGTTGGCGGCGCGCCTTTGGCGTCTTCCACGCGAACGCGTCCCGCTTCGACGCGAAGAATGCGATACGACGTGTTGCCGAGCTGGAAAATGTCGCCGGCAAGACTTTCGACGGCGAAGTCTTCATGCACCGTGCCGACGCGCTGGCCTTGCGGTTCCATCACCACTTCGTAATCGGCGGTGTCGGGAATGGCGCCGCCGGATGTGATCGCGGTGAGCCGCGCGCCTTTGCGCGCGCGCAGGACGCCATTCACGGCATCGCGATGCAGATACGCCGAACGCGGTCCGCGACGTGTCGTGTAGCCTTCGGCGAGCATGCGCAGGATATCGGTGAAAACTTCCTTGGTCAGATCGGCGTATGGATAACTGCGTTTACATAGCGCGAGCAATTCGGCTTCGTTCCATTCGCGGCACGCCACTTCGGCGACGATCTGTTGCGCGAGCACATCGAGCGAATTTTTTTCCACACGCAATTCGTCGAGTTCGCCGCGGCGTACCGAATCGAGCAGCGCGGCGCATTCGATCAAATCGTCGCGCGATTGCGGAAACAATCGTCCTTTCGGTGTGCCGGCAACGGCGTGGCCGGAACGGCCGACGCGTTGCAGGAATGCGGAAATCGCGCGCGGCGAACTGAGCTGACACACCAAATCGACATCACCGACATCGATGCCGAGTTCGAGCGACGACGTCGCCACCAGCGCGCGCAATTCGCCGCGCTTCAAACGCTGTTCGGCGTTGAGACGCAGTTCGCGCGACATGCTGCCGTGGTGCGACGTCACGGCTTCCTTGCCGAGTTTGTCGCTGAGTGCTTTGGCGGCGCGTTCGGCCATGCGGCGCGTGTTGACGAAAATCAGTGTGGTGCGATGCTGCTGGATCAATTCGGCGATACGCGTGTAGACCAGTTCCCACACATCGCCGGACATCACGGCTTGCAACGGTACCGGGGGCACGTCGATGGCGAGATCGCGTTTGCGCGAATAGCCCACGTCGACGATTTCGCACTCGGCGCCGTTGCGCTGCGGTCCGCCGATGAGGAATTTCGCGACTTCGCTGATGGGTTTTTGCGTGGCGGACAAACCGATGCGCGTGATCGGCCGTTGGCACAAGGCTTCTAGGCGTTCCAGCGACAACGCAAGATGCGAACCGCGTTTGCTCTGCACGATGGCGTGGATTTCGTCGACGATCACCGTGCGCGTCGTGGCGAGCATGGCGCGGCCGGATTCCGAACCGAGCAGGATGTACAGCGATTCCGGCGTCGTCACCACGATGTGCGGCGGCCGCTTGCGCATCTGGTCGCGTTCTGATTGCGGCGTGTCGCCGGTGCGCACGGTGGTGCGGATTTCCACGTCCGGCAAACCCATCTCGAAAAGCTTGTCGCGGATGCCGGCGATCGGCGCGTCGAGATTAATGCGGATGTCGTTGGACAGTGCCTTCAGCGGTGAGATATAGACGACGGTCGTTTCATCGGGCAGCGGCATTTCGATGCCGTGACGGACGAGATCGTCGATCGCGGCGAGGAACGCGGACAAGGTTTTGCCGGAGCCGGTCGGCGCGGCAATCAGCGTGTGGCGGCCGGCTTTGATGGCGGGCCACGCTTTTATTTGCGGCGCAGTCGGTTCCGGAAATGCGCTCGTGAACCAGGCGGCAACGGCAGGATGGAAGTTGTCGAGAGACATTTTGGACATTTTCCTCCCTTTAGCTGTGGATGCGAAGGTTAGGAAAGGTGTGTCTCACGCGATGAGATCGCTTCTCAATGCCAAAACCAGTCACCATCCCTGAACCACCACTTTCCCGATAGATTTCCCCGACTCGACGAGCTTATGCGCCTCCCGCAAATTTTTGGCATTGATGGGCGACAACGTCTTCTGCAACGTCGTCCGTATCTTCCCCGCGTCAACCATATGGCCGAGCCGATCCAGAATCTTGTGCTGCTCGATCATGTCGGCCGTCTTGTGGCGTGAGCGCGTAAACATGCTTTCCCAATGAATCCCGATACTCGCATCCTTGAGCGGATTGCCGACGTAAACATCTTTCTTCGGCTCGACGATGCATCCGATATGACCTTGCGGCGCAATTACCTCGGACATCAATTTCCAGTAACCATCGGTGTCGACAAAATTGACGATAAAATCCACTTTGCTAAAACCTATACTTTTCAATTCGTCCGCGATTGGTT
>DATAVJ010000061.1:0-33555 GCA_036267795.1 Rudaea sp. | reverse complement strand
ACGTCGGCGATGTCGCCAACGTAAGCACTGGCCTCGGCTGCCACGTGAGGCGCCTGCTTGTACCGAGCCGTGCCAGCAACTTCAGGAAATTGGCGTACTCACTGTGCACGATGTGTGGACCGATATCGATCTCGTCGCCGCTCGCCGCGTGCGTCCAGCTGCGCGCGCGTCCGCCGAGCACGGTGCTCGCTTCGAGCACGGTAACGCGCATGCCCGCGTCGGCCAGCGCCACCGCGCACGACAGGCCCGAGACGCCGCCGCCGATGATCACCACGTCACTGATCGTCTGCGCGCGCACGGTCATTTCAGCGGCGGCGCGAACCGCGCCGATCGGACACGAGCGCGCTGATCACCAGTCCGATCGCGAGCGCGAAGGCGAGCACGAACATCACCAGCGCGATGCCCGGATAACCCAACAGTTTCGGTCCGGCATCGATGCGCAGCGCGAGCGCCGCGCCGATCACCAGCGCGGCGGCAACCAGACTGATCGAAATGCGGTTGGCGATCTTGCGCAGGTTTTCGAGCAGCCGCGATTCTTCCAGACCGCCCAACCTGATCTGCAGACAATTGTTGCCGAGCGTTTCCAGAAAAGCGCGCGCCTGCCGCGGAAACTCGCGGCCGAGCGCGGCAATGTCGGCGAGTTGGCTATTGACCGCATACCACGACACTTCCTGCTTGATGCGTTTGGCCACGATCGAATTCATATGCTCGCGCACCACGTCGCGCGCCGACAATTTCGGACTGAGCATCTCGGTGACGCCTTCCAGCGCCAGCAACGTTCGACCCAGCAGCGCAATTTCCGGCGGCGGCCGCAATCCGGATTCCACGCTCTGCCGCGTCAACTCGATCATGAGCGTGCCGGCGCGGAAATTCATCGCGTCGCTTTGCGTGGCGAAGCGCGAAATCAGCCGACCGCAGCGACGGCACCACGCGCGTTCGTCATACGATTCGAGTTTTTCGCCGAGCATCACCGTTTGCCGCGCGACTTCATCGCCGTCGCCGTTGATCGCGCCCGCGAACAGCGCGAGCAACGTGTCGCGCGTGTGCGGACTCAATCGCGCCACCATGCCCAGATCGATCAGCGCCAGTCCGCGATGCATCAACAGCACGTTGCCCGGATGCGGATCGGCGTGCACGAGCCCATTCACGAAAATCTGATCGAGATACGCGCGCATCAGATCGCCGGCGTAATCGTCGAGCGGTTCGTCGAGCCGGCGCAGTCCGACGGCCGCATTGATTTTCGTCGCGGTCACGCGCTCCATCGTCAGCACGTGTTTCGTGCTGAAATCCGCCAGCGGCGCGGGAACGAACAACGTCGGATAGTCGGCGAGCTGCGTGCGAAACAGACGCAGGTTGTCCGCTTCCAGACAATAGTCGAGTTCTTCGGCGAGCGTTTCGGACATCTCTTCGATCCAGCGCACGAACTGGACGCGATAACCTTGTTCGGTGAATGCATCGGCGGTGCGCGCCAGATGCGTCAGCACGGCCAGATCGGTGCGGATTTCTTCTGCGATGCGCGGACGCTGCACCTTGATCACCACCTCGCGCCCGTCGCGCAGTGTCGCCGCATGCACCTGCGCGAGCGATGCGGCGGCGAGAGGGGTTTCATCGAGCGATGCGAACGCGTGCGACACGCGTATGGAAAGTTCGCGTTCGATCACCTCGCGTATTTCCTCGAACGGTACCGCCGGCAGATCGTCCTGCAACTGCTCCAGCGATTCGAGATAAACGCGCGGCAGCAGATCCGGACGAATCGACAACGCCTGGCCTATCTTCACGAAGGCCGGTCCGAGCGACTGGATATCGCTAGCGAACGCTTGCGCATCTTCGCGCGTGGCGCGTACGCCCTCGGGATCGGTCCACAGATGCCGGTACTTCAACGCAAAGCGCAGCAGGGCAGGGCTGCGACCGAGCGCGGCGGTCGTATGCGACGATTTCATCGCGATCACCGATCGCTGGGGCGCAACTTGCCGCCGCCGGTGTTCGGACCGCGCTCGCGAACGTCGATGTCTTTGTCGGCATCGGTTCCACGCGACGAATTCTTGCGGGCTGGCAGCGGCTGTCGATTCTTATCGGCGGGTTTTTCCGCGCGGGGCGGCTGTTTCGATTTCGACGTCATTGTCGTGGTTCTCCTGGGTTGCGGATCGTCAATGTGTTCCGCGCTTTACCGCAAGCGCAGGCGGTTGCTGTCGGTGACGGGAATGTCCATCGCCTCTTTGAAATGTCGTTTGATGGCTCGTGTGCGCGCGGCGGTTTTGCACACGATCACATCGCCCGGTATGTGCACGCTGAATTTGCGCAGCAACGCGTCGGTGGCGGTGGCAAGTACGCATTGATCGCCCGCGACGCCCGCGATCACCAGCCGCTCGATGCCGAGTTCCTCGAGCAGCAATTCCAGCGCGGTTTCGTAGAAACCGGAATGGCGCGGCTTCAGCACGAAATAATCGTCGGGCCGCGGCGCCAGTTGTTCGGCGATCATGGCTGCATCGTCACTCGTGCGCATCGCGTGGCGGACCACGGCGGCGAAGTCCGATCGCCACTGGCCGAAATTGTCGTTGACGTAGATCACCGGCAGGCCCGCTTCCATCGCGCGCGCTTTCAAGGCAACGATGCGCGGAAGCGCAATAACGGTGTTGCGCAACAGAAAGCGTCCGTCCTTCATCGCCCATGTGTTGATGAGATCGACGAGGAGCAGGGCGGACTTTGATCGTGTGCGTTTCGATTTCATCGTTCATCGCTCGACAGGTTTGCGGCCACGCGCCAGCAGCGCAGAACTTCGGCGACGCTCCACGCCTGCGCGATGCAGCCGCGCGGCGTGAACGGCGCTTCCGCATCGAACACTTCGCTGATCGATCCGATGCCGGCGTCGCCGAGATGGCACAGCAACGGTTCGAGCAATCGTCGCGCGCCCGCGTCGTCGTGCGGATGCAGTTTGCGCCACGCATCGATGTACGGACCAATCAGCCACGCCCACACCGTGCCCTGGTGATACGCCGCGTCGCGCGCTTTCAGATCGCCGAAGTAGCGCGACTTGTAATCCGGATGATCGCGCGACAGCGAACGCAAACCGTACGGCGTCAGCAGACGATCCGTCACCACCCGCATCACCGAAGTCCATTTTTCTTCCTCGAGAACCGGATGCTTCAGCGCGATCGCGAACACCTGGTTCGGGCGACACGCCGTATCGTCGCCATGTTCGCCGTCGATTACGTCGTAGAGATATCCGCCATCGTCGCGCCAGAACCGCGCGTTGAACGATTCGCGCGCGCGCTGCGCGTGCTGTTCGAGTTCGGCGGCGGCAGCGGCGTCGCCGGTCCAGCCGCGCAACGTACGCAGCGCGTTGTACCAGAGTGCGTTGATTTCAACGGCCTTGCCGCGGCGCGGCGTCACCACCCAGTCGCCGACTTTCGCATCCATCCACGTCAGCTGATAGCCTTCGGCGCCTTGACGCAGCAATCCATCGCGCGCGTCAACACCGATGCCGAAGCGCGTGCCGGCGATGTGCGCGGCGACGATCTCGCGCAGTTTCGGCAGCAGTTCTTCGACGAGCGACATATCGTTCGTCCACGTCACGTAACGATCGATCGCGTGGAAAAACCAGAGCGTCGCGTCCGCGGTGTGATACAGACCTTCTTCGCGGCCTTCCGGAAACATGTTCGGGATCAGCCCGTCGCGCACGTGCTCGCCGAACATCAGCAGAATGTCGCGCGCTTCGTTATGGCGGCCGGTCGCGAGCACGAGGCCTTCGAGACCGATCATCGTGTCGCGTCCCCAGTCGGTGAACCAGTGATAGCCCGCGATGACACTGCGATAGCGCATGCCCGAGGCGCGGCCGCGCGCGAGATCGTGCACGCGCCAGCCGGGCGTGACGATGAAGGCGTCGGCGGCGAGCGTCAGCTCGGCGGCGAATTCGTCCGGCGACGTTTGCGCAACGAGTCGGCGCCGGCGATCCTGTTCGGCTTCGAGCGATTGCGCCGGGTCGTGCGCGTCGATCGCTTCCCATTCTTCGGTGGATGCGATCAACGTCGCGACCGGTGCATGCGGCGCAAGCACGAAACTGAAATGTCCCGGCCGCAACGTCATTTGATTCGCCGCATATCCGCGCGACGCGTCGACGCGGTAATGCAGCGGCACGTCGTCGTTCCACGAAATCGTCAACCGCTGTTTTTCGCCGACCAGTTTCACGCGCAATGTTGCGAAGTCTGCGTCGCAGAAAATATAACGTCCTTGTTGCGTGGTGGTGAATTCGTAGCGACGCCCGCTCTGCAGCGTGAGCGGTTCATCGTGCGGGCGAAACGCGATCGCCGGCGCGACGCGCAAGGTGATCGCGCCATCGCCGCCGATCAGACGATAGCCGACATGCACGGTGTTCTGTCCATAAACCATATGCACGCGTTTTTCTATCACCGTATCGCCGACGGCATAGCGCCACACCGGCAGACCCATTTCCAGCCGGAAATCGGAAAGATGGGCGACGTCGGCGCGCAACGCCGTCGCGTTCTCTTCGCCGCCGATATGCACGCGCGAACCGTCAGGAAGTTCGATTTCCTCGGTGAGATGATTGAGCATCACCGTGCGACCATGCACCGGCAACGCGGCGATTAGCAAACCGTGATAACGCCGCGTCGGCACGCCGGCAATGGTGCCCGAGGCGTAACCGCCGAGTGCGTTGGTGACCAGCCACTCGCGATCGAGCAGCTCGTTCGCGTCGTCGCGATTCCACTGCACGGTGCGGACGATGTCCGTTGGCATCATTGCGGACTTCCGTCGGGCGGCGGCGGTTCGGCCTCGATCGGCCGCAGCAATGTGGCGGAGTTCGCCGCGAGGTGCCATGCGCCGTCGGGCTTATACGGATAGCCGCCTATACCGCCATATCGCAAATCCTCGCTGCACCATGCCTGTTGCCAGCAATGATTGGCCGGTGGTGCGAGCAATGGCTCGGCAATGGTTTCGCGATGCAAGTCGAGTCCGAAGTTCACGAGCAGGAGGCGATCGTCGTCATCGTGCCCGAACCAGCGCAGCACGAACGCGTCGTCGCGCAGCACGGCACCGACGACGCGAATGCGCCGTTTTCCACTGAGCACCGTATCCTCGCGGCGCATCGTGAGCAGGTCGCGAAACAGCGCTACCGTGCGTTCGTCGCGTTGCGCGGGATTCAATTTGCACGCGTCGAATGTCGCTGCGTCGCCCGGGTTTGCGAGAGTCGCACGAACTTCCGTGCACGCGATGCTGGCAAATTGCGACAAGAATTGCGCGCGTCCTTCGCGCACCTTTTCGCCGAGTTCGCGCACGTGATCGGCGAAGAAAAGAAACGGCTGCCGCGACCCATATTCCTGACCTTGAAAAATCAACGGAGTCTGCGGTCCGAGCAACAACAGCGCCGTCGCCGCACGCAGGCGAGCGGGCGAGGTCAGCGCCGACAGACGCGCGCCGTCCGCCGAGTTGGCGATCTGATCGTGGTTCTCGAGGAAGTGCACGAACGCGCTGGGCGCCAGCTCGTGGGCCGATGTGCCGACGTTCTTTTTCACCCACGCCGAGCGCTGGCCCTGATAGAGAAATCCGTTCGTCACGCAGGAAACGATTTCCTGTGCGGAGCCGGTGTAATCGGAATAGTAGGCATCGCGGCGTCCGCTCAGCGCGACGCGCAACGTGTGATGGAAATCGTCGTTCCACACCGCATCGCACCCGTAGCCACCGCTTGCCGGCGGACGAACCAGGCGCGGCTGTTGCGTCTGGTTTTCCGCAACAATGTAAATATCGCGATTCGGCGCGGCCGCCCGGGCGCGGCGGACGATGGCGCGCAGGATGTGCTCGGGCGAACGGTCGAACAGTTGTTGCGTGGCGTCGATGCGCAGCCCATCGGCATGGAATTGCTCGATCCAGTACGCCGCGTTCGACATGAAGTATTCGCGCACCGGCGCGCTGTCGGCGCCATCGAAATTCGGCGCATCGCCCCATTCGTTTTTGCGATCGCTGATCCAGTCGCGCGTGTACGACGGCAGATAATTGCCGTCCGGTCCGAAATGGTTGTAGACCACGTCGACGACGACGCCGATGTTCAGCCGATGCGCTGCGTCGATAAACGCGCACAGATCTTCCGGCCGTCCATAACCGTGAAACGGCGCGAAGAATTGCACGCCGTCGTAGCCCCAGCCAAACGTGCCCGGAAATTCCGCGAGCGGCATCACCTCGATCACCGTGATGCCGAGATCGGCCAGGCGCGGTAATTCCTGCAGCGCCGCGCGCCACGTGCCGTCCGGCGTGAAGGTGCCGACGTGCATCTCGTAGATGACCTGATCGTTCGCGCCGACGCCGCGCCAATCGCCGTCGGTCCATGCGAAATCGCGAAGGTCGATTATCTCCGATGCACCGTGCGGACCCTCCGGTTGAAAGCGCGACGCAGGATCGGGCATCGGTGCGCCGTCATCGATACGGAAACGGTAGCGGGTTCGCGGCGCCGCCCGTTCGATGAGTGCGCTGAAGAAACCGTCGCCACCGCGCGCGCGATCGAGTTCGGCGCGCGCCCCGTTCGATTCCAAAACCACACTGGCGCGACGCGCGTGTGGCGCCCACACGGAAAATTCAACGCCGCCCGGATTTCGGCACTGCGCCCCCATGCGCTGCTGCGCGGGCATGCGTCCGCCGTGCCCTTCCATGTGCGCGCGTTCTCCTGTGGTTTTTCGAAGCACCGTCCGGCAGGCAGCCTGCAAAATGCGTGCGAGAGGAGCACGTACTGGCTACCGAACTCAGGAAGGCCAGCCCTTGGCATCGCGCCTGCGTCATTCCTCGCCAAGATTGCGCTTCGCTCGCCGGACGTCGCGCGACCTTGCCGATTGCAATGCGCGATCCGTACGACGCGAGCTTTTTGCTTCCGCCCCTGCGTGCACATTCCTTCACTCAGGAAAATAATTCTCGCTGCGTCGAGCCACACACATTGATCGAAACGCGGCATGGATGGTGCACCCGGTTCGTCGACTGACGAGGAAAATCATCATGCGCGCAGGATCCGGAAATACGCTTTCGCTGTGGCACGCGACCGCGAAGTTGCCCACTTTCGAACCGTTGCGCAAAGACGCGGAGACCGATGTCGCCATTGTCGGTGCCGGCATCGCGGGATTGTCGTGCGCGTATTTTCTGGCGCGCGCGGGCAAACGCGTCATCGTCATCGACGAGGGCGGCATCGGCAACGGAGAAACGAGCCGCACCTCCGCGCATCTGGCCAGCGGACTCGACGATCGCTACTACGAACTCGAACGCATGCACGGCAAGGACGGCGCGGCGCTCGCGGCCGAAAGCCACGCGGCGGCGATAGCGCACATCGGGCGCATCGTCGAGGAAGAAGGCATCGACTGCGATTTCGAACGCGTGCCCGGTTTTCTGATCGTCGGTGCCGACGACAGCAGCGCAGAACTCGATCGCGAACGTGATGCGGCTGCGCGCGCGGGTCTCGATGTCGAGCGGCTGGATTCATTCAATCCCGGACCGCACGGTGAAGGCCCGGCGCTGCGTTTTGCCGATCAGGCGCAATTCCATCCGTTGCGCTATCTCGCCGGACTCGCCAATGCGTGCGTGAAACTCGGCGTGCAAATCTACACCGGCACGCGCGCGGTGGACATGAAAGGCGGTATGCCGGCGACTGTCACCGTCGCAGGAAATATCGAGATCGCCTGCGGCGACATCGTGATTGCGACGAATACGCCGATCAATGATCGGTTCGTCATCCACACCAAACAGGCGGCGTACCGCACCTTCGTCATCGCGAAAACGATCGAAGCGCCGTTCGAGCCGTGCCTCATCTGGGACACAGACGATCCGTATCATTACGTGCGCACGTGGAAAGATGCGTCGGATGACAGCACCTGGCTCATCGTCGGCGGCGAAGATCACAAGACCGGCCAGCCGGATGACGAAGAGGATGCGTTCGCGCGTCTCGACGAATGGTCGCGCGAGCGGCTCGGCGTGGACGGCGAGGTGAGCTATGCGTGGTCCGGCCAGGTGCTCGAACCGAACGACGGACTTGCGTTCATCGGCCGCAATCCGGCGGACAAGGACAATGTATACATTGTCACCGGTGATTCCGGCAACGGGCTGACGCACGCCACGCTCGGCGCTGCGCTGATCGCCGACCTGATCGACGGTCGCGACAATCCGTGGGCGCGCGTGTATTCGCCATCGCGCAAACCCGTGCACGGCTTCAGCGATTTCGTGCGCGAGAATGCGAACGTCGCCGCGCAATACGTCGAGTTGGCAACGGGCGGCGCTACGGTGTCGATCGACAGCATCGATCCGGGCGGCGCGGCCGTCGTGCGCGAAGGTATCCACAAGCGCGCGGTGTATCGCGATTTCGACGGTGTGTTGCACACGCATTCGGCGGTGTGCACGCATCTCGGTTGTATCGTCCATTGGAATAACGTCGAGCGCACGTGGGATTGTCCTTGCCACGGTTCGCGTTTCGATCCGACCGACGGTCACGTGCTGAACGGTCCGGCGTTGTCGCCGCTGCCGCGTGTCGGCGGCGAAAAATCTCGCGTACAGGATAAGTCGCGCGTAAAAGAATCGCATCGTGCGAAATAGTTTCGAGCCGCAGATACATTTGCAGCCGGAACGATGCGCGCGTCGCCGTGGCACAGCCGTTGCTGCATCAATTATCGGAATTACAGCGCCCAATGTGATTCCTGATGTCGGCCGGCGACCTCCCCCGCCGGCCGACATCGTTGCTCGCGACGATATTCCATTGACGCAAGGTCCGCCTTCAGGGGCGGACTTTTTTTTGCGTGGTGCGATGTCTCAGACCAGCGGCGGATCGCGCTCGCGTTCGTAGGTGCGATGATTCTGCAGTGCAATCTTGAAAGCATCGACACCGTCGTCGACGGATTCGCCGCTCAATCCGATCATGCCCGCATCGCCGGCTTTTGCGTTGGTCGGAATGCCCGCTTTTTTCAACAGCACGGACGCCGAGCCGAGCGCCATGATCGGTTTGCAGTGGCGATATTGCAGACGCACGAAATCGAGCGCGTGCGCGTCGCGCGCGAGGGCATTGGGATCGGCGAGATTGGGGATGATGACGCCGTCGTAGAGAACCGACGGTCCCGCTTCCATCGATATCTCGATATCGAGTGCGCCACCGTCGGCCGTCTGCACGGGACCGAGCATCGATCCGACCACGCGCGGCACCGCGCCGTCGGCGAGCAATGCGGCGTAAGCGTTGCGCACCGCATCGGCGTCGACGCCATCCGCGGCGAGGATCGCGACGCGACGCGTGGCGATACCGGTTTCACCGGGCCGATGCATCAGCGACAGCGCCGGTGAAGCGGGCATTTCGGGAATCGGCGCATCCATCGCGCGCGGCATCGGTTCCGGCACGGCCAAGCCGAGACCGTCGGCGACGCGCGCGACGAGTTCGTCATCGACATTGGCGAGCATCGACAACATGCGTTCGCGGATCGCCACGGTCTGCACACGCGTCAGCTCGAAGCGGAACGCGTTGACGATGTGGTTCTGCTCGGCCGGCGACTGGCTGATCCAGAACAGGCGCGCTTGCGCGTAATGCTCGGAAAATTTTTCGGGCTTGCCGCGTACTTTGTCGCCTTGCACCGGTTGCGGAAAACTCATGTAGCCGGCGGTGCCGGCCTGATGCGGACAGCCGGCGGCGAGCGAGTTCGGATCGTACGCAACGCGGCCGCGTGGAATCGCCTGTCGATGAAATCCGTCGCGCTGGTTGTTGTGCACCGGACACACCGATGCGTTGATCGGGATTTCGTGGAAATTCGGACCGCCCAAGCGCGTGATCTGCGTGTCCTGATAGGAATGCAGACGGCCTTGCAGGAGCGGATCGTTGGTGAAGTCGATGCCGGGCACGATGTGCGCGGTGCAGAACGCGACCTGTTCGGTTTCGGCGAAGAAATTGTCGGGATTGCGGTTGAGCGTGAGCTTGCCGACCGGAACGAGCGGACACATTTCTTCCGGCACGATCTTGGTTGCGTCGAGCACGTCGAAATCGAATTGCTCGGCTTCTTCTTCGGTGAAGATCTGCAGGCCGAGTTCGTATTCCGGATACGCACCGGCTTCGATTGCCTCCCACAGATCGCGGCGGTGGAAATCCGCATCGGCGCCGCTGATGTGTACGGCTTCGTCCCACACCAGCGAATGCGTGCCGGCCAGCGGCGACCAATGAAATTTGCAGAATACCGATGCGCCTTGCACGTTGACGAGACGGAACGTGTGCACGCCGAAGCCTTGCATCATGCGATAGCTGCGTGGAATCGCGCGATCGGACATGTGCCACATGATCATGTGCATCGATTCGGGCGTCAGCGAAATGAAATCCCAGAACGTGTCGTGTGCGCTCGAGGCTTGCGGAATCGCGTTGTGCTGTTCGGGTTTCACCGCATGGATGAGATCGGGGAATTTCATCGCATCCTGGATGAAGAACACCGGGATGTTATTGCCGACCAGATCGAAATTGCCTTCGTCGGTGTAGAACTTGACCGCGAAGCCGCGCACGTCGCGCGCGGTGTCGGTCGAACCGCGTTCGCCGGCGACGGTGGAGAACCGCACGAATACCGGCGTCTGTTTGCCCGCGCCGGAAAACAGCGATGCACGCGTGTAGCGGCTCAAGTCGTCATAGCATTCGAACACGCCATGCGCGGCCGAGCCGCGCGCGTGCACGACGCGTTCGGGAATACGTTCGTGATCGAAGTGGGTAATCTTTTCGCGCAGGATGAAATCTTCGAGCGCCGTCGGCCCGCGGATGCCGACGGTCAGCGAGTTCTGGTTGTCGCTGATCGGTACGCCCTGGTTCGTCGTCAGCCGCTGGTCGGACGAGTCGACGCGCACGGCATCGAGCGATGTGTTGTTCGCGTTGACGCCGAGCTGCGGTTCGCCGGCGCCGACTTTCTCCGATGCGATCGTTTCAGCGGTTGTACTCGCGGTCGCTCGCGGCGAGGACGGCTGCGTCATGTCGCCGACCTGCGGGACGCGCGAGGCGTCGCCGTATTCGCCGGATTTGTTGCGGTCGAATGGCATCTGCGCGGCGAGTTCCTGCGTCGCCGCCATCTTCTCGCGCAATGACGTGGCGTCGGCCGGTTTGCTGCCGAGGCTGTCGGCCATGCGGTCGGTCGACGGTCCGGAAATCGTGCTGAGCAAGGAGCCCGCGCCGTCCAGTGATTTCGTCTTTTTCTTCCGTGTGGCCATGGCGGTTCCTTGTGCGCAGACGATTGGACCTATGTAGGCAGCAACGTGTATGCCATTCGTGCGCGGCATCATCGACGAGAAAAAAGGCGACCTTTTTTCTGCGGCTCGGTTGTCGCGCAAGATGGCGACGATCGCGAAAGCCCTCAGCGATTTCGATGTCGCCGTGCTCGCGGAAATGAATGGCGCGCAGGAAAATGATTTCCTGCCGTGGAAAAAGATTTTGCATCGCGTTGCCGGCGTTGTTCCCACCGATGTTCGATGCGGACGGCATAGCCCTTGCTGAGTGACAAGTGCTCTACATGGAGCGGTTCAGAACAAGGAGATTCAAATGGCAAATCAGCAAAATCAGAACGGCGGCCAATCCGGACAGGGTGGCCAGCAGGGTGGCGGTCAGTCCGGCGGTGGACAGGGTGGCGGTGGCCAAGGTGGTGGCGGCCAGTCCGGTGGCGGACAGCGTGGCGGTCAATCCGGTGGTGGGCAGGGCGGTGGCGGACAGGGCGGTGGCGGTGGTCAAAGCCGCTGATTCCACGATTCTATGTGATCCGAAGGCTCCGCGTTCGCGGAGCCTTCTTTTTTTCGGTGCTGATTCGCTGCAAAACGAGATCGCCTCGTTTCCCAGTCGTGTCGTTTGCGCGATAAAAACTGCATCGGTGCAGGAATTCCGCCGGCATATCTGTTGCTGGATTTTTTACCCACGATAAAAAATCAGGAGAAGAACGATGGGAAACCAGAGCCAGCAAAGTCAGCAGGACAATCGTCAACAGGCACTCGGCGGCGAGCAGTCTCAATCGATGGACGGAAAGGAGCTGCGCGGGTCGAAATCATCGTCGCCGAGGCAGAGCGGCGATCGAAATGCCAACGAGGCGATGCGCACGGAGGGGCCCGAGGAGGGTCACGGCGGCCCCGGCATCGAAGGTCAGCAACCGCTCGGCGGTTCGTCGATCGGAAAAAAGAAAGGCAAGGAACGCCGTCGCAGCAGCAACGATGGTCTGCAGGGAACCTGAAGCGAAAAGGCCGTGTCGAGTGTTCGCGGTCGGTGCCGCCGATGCAGAGCGTCATTCCAAGGTATACAAGTACGCAGCCATGTCGCGCGCATCGCGCTCGGTAACACCCATCTCCGGCATCGCCGTCTTCGGTTCGACGGCGTGCGGATGCATGACCCACTGCACCAGACTGTCCGGCGTGTTGCGCAGCTCGCCCGCGATATAGGCGCGCGCGCCGAAGTTCGTCAGCGGCGGTGCGGCGAGTCCGTGCGCGCCGACGACGTTCGGGATGTCGTGGCAACCGCCGCATCCGTACCGCACGAGCGCGGCGTTGCCGGCTTCCGGATCGCCGTGCGTGAGGAGCGCCGCGCGTTCGGCGATGCGCGATTGTTCGCGCTGCGCATAAAACGCATAACCGACGACCATCGCGATCGCCGTCACCGCGATGCCGAGCAACCATAGCGACAGGCTAGACCGCATCGCTGCGCTCCGTCTGCAGCGCGCCCGCCAATAACGCGAGCGCGACACCCAGATGCACGAGCCCGCCCGGAATCCACATCAGCAATCCGGCGATCTGCTGATCCTGCGTGGGCGTGAATCCGAACGCATCGAGCTGCAGCGCGCGATATCCTGCGTACCAGGGGCTGGTCGAAAACGCCATCAGCGCGCCGAGCGCACCGCTGATGAGCGCGGTGACGAACAGGCAGCCGATGATCGTCATCGGCCGCGTGCGGCGGCGATGCAGATTGAACATCGCGCTCCAGAACAACAGTGCGGTGATCAGGAACGAAAGGTGTTGCGCGATGTGCCAGCCGTCGGAGCGCAGCGCGAGATCGAACAGCGGCGGCGCGTGCCATAGCCACAACGCGGCGGCCTGCAGCGCGGTGGAGATGATCGGATCGGTAAGTCCGCGCCACGTGCCGGCGATCGCGCGCGTCTGGAAAAAGCGGGCGAGGCCGAGCCGCGTGCGATGCGGAAACGCCCACAGCAACACGCCTTGCGCGCGCGCGGCGACGAGCAGCGGTGCGGCGACGAGCATCAGCAGTTCGTGCTCGAACATGTGCGCGGCAAATGAGCGCTCGCCCGCGCGATGCAGCGGCGATACGAGTGCGGCGACGAGCACGCACCAGCCGCCGAGGAACAGTGCGATCTGCCGGCTCGACAACGGCGATCGTGTCGCGCGTCCGCGCACGCGTGCGTAGCCGATCGCGAACAACGCAAGTGCGATCGCGAGCGGCGCGATCACCCAGACGTCGAGCGTCCATTCCGGCGCAAACGCGTTGTCGCCGCCGTGTGTGAACGCGGACGGCGCGATGACCTTCGCAACGGAGGCGATCACGCGCCACATCCCGGCAAAATCAGCGTCGCCACCGTCTGCAGCGCGATCGCGAAAAAGAACAGCGCCGCAGCGAGCGTGCTCGTCATGGCGATGAACTGGCGCAGCTCCGCACCGCGCCGCGCGCGCCACGACATGAGGCCGCCAGCGAGCAGCACGATCGTCAACACGGCGAAAGAAAGCAAACCTTTGCCGGGAGATCCGAGATGGCAATCGAAATGCAACAGGCTGGTGAAACCTTGCTGATGCAGCGCCCAGCACGTCGGCCCGGCGATGAAACCCGCCCACGGTGCGAAACGCTCGCGCAGCGTGGCGGTCACGACACGATCCTCGGCATCCAGTAGATCAAGCCGTACAGCACGAGCCATGAACCGGCCACGAAATACCAGTACGAGGCATTGTCTTCGACATCGGAAAATTTGCGGCCGTCGACATCGCGCGTGAACGTCAACAGGGCAAGCGGGCATGTGTCGTAAACATCCGTCGCGAGATGAATCGTGTGGATGAAAACGATCGCCCACAGGATCGAGCCGTACGCATTCGTATCCCAGCGCTCGTTGAGCGTGGTGTATTCGAATCCGCGCAGCACGAGCAGCACGATGCCGATCGCGATCATGATCAGCAGCGTGATGCGCACGCCGCGCAAGTCCTGTTTCTGTGCGGCGCGGATCGCGAACTGATTCGGAATCAGGCTCAGCAGCATGACGATGGTGAACGCGGTGCCGTAGCGCAGATCGGGTGGCGGTCCGGCCGGCGGCCAGTGCTGCTCGAACGGCATCAGGTATAGATACGTGCCGATCGCGAGGACGAACGCCATGCCTTCGATCAGCATGAAGCCGAGCCCGCCCCACCAGCCGAGCGCCGTCGGGCCGAAGCCGTAATCCTTCAGGTGCGAAACGTCGCCGACGATGTCGATGCGGCGGCTCATCATTCTTTCTCCGATTTCAAACCGCGATCGTCTTTGCGCGGCCAGAACCAGCCGGTGAGCGCGACGGCGAGCGGAAGGGTTCCCCAGATCACACCCCACGAATCGAAGATCGACCAGATGAACAACAGCGTTACCGCGAACGACGAAACCAATGGCCAGATCGACGGCGCCGGCATGCCCCAGGTGATCTGCGGTTCGGCATCGGTGGCGCGTGTGAGCAGGATTTCACGGCGATCCTCGCGCACGCCGGAAAGCGCGGGCAGCTCTTCGCGCGAACTCCACAGCGGCACCGCACTTTCCACGCACGGGATGGCCGCGAAGTTGTACGACGGCGGCGGCGATGATGTCGCCCATTCCAGACTCGGCGCGTGCCACGGATTGTCGCCGGCGAGCGCACCGTTGCGCAGCGAACGGACCACATTGACGATGAAAATGAGAACGCTCACACCGATCACGTATCCGCCGAGCGTCGCGATCAGATTCCAGATATCCCAACCCAAACCGGTGGGATACGTGTAGACGCGACGCGGCATGCCGATCAGGCCGAGATAGTGCATCGGAAAAAACGTGACGTTGAAGCCGACGAAGAAAAGCCAGAAATTCCATTTGCCCAATGTTTCGTCGAGCATGCGTCCGGTGAATTTCGGAAACCAATAATAGAACGCGCCGAACAGCGGAAACACCGCGCCGCCGATCAGCACATAGTGGAAATGCGCAACGACGAAATACGTATCGTGTACCTGCAGATCGAGCGGAACGGATGCAAGCATGACGCCGGTCAATCCGCCAAGCACGAAGATGGCGAAGAAGCCGAACACGAACAGCAACGGCGTGGCGAAGTACGGCCGTCCGCTGCCGATGGTGGCGATCCACGCGAAAATCTGCACGCCGCTCGGAATGGCGATCACCATGCTCGCCGCCGTGTAGAAACTGTTGCCGAGCGCAGGCAGGCCGGTCGCGAACATGTGGTGCACCCACAAGCCGAACGCAAAGAAGCCGGTCGCGATCAGGGCCAGCGTCATCGCGGTACGCGCGAAGATCGGCCGGCGTGAGAATGTCTCGACGATCGACGACACCATGCCGAGCGCCGGCAGAAAGATGATGTACACCTCCGGATGCCCGAAGAACCAGAAAAGGTGTTGCCACAACAGCGCGTCGCCGCCTTCTGCGGCATTGTAGAAATGTGTACCGACCAGCCGGTCTGCGATAAGGAAACTGCTCGACAGCATCACCGCCGGCATCGCGAAGATCACCATGAAGCTCGTCACCAGCATCGACCACACGAACAGCGGCATGCGCGCGAGCGTCATGCCCGGCGCGCGGGTCTTCAGGATCGTCGCGACCAGTTCCACCGCGATGGCGAGCGCGGAAACTTCCGTGAACGTGATCATCTGCGCCCAGAAATCGGTGCGCTTGCCGGGCGAGAAATCCGAACTCGCCAGCGGCACGTACGAAAACCAGCCGGCTTCCGGACCGACGTTCATCGCGAACGCAATCCAGATCATGACGCCGCCGAACAGATACACCCAATAGCTGAACGCGTTGAGCCGCGGGAACGCGATATTGCGCGTGCCGACCATCAGCGGAACGATGTATACCGCGACTGCTTCCATGATCGGCACGGCGAACAGGAACATCATCGAGGTGCCGTGCATCGAGAACAACTGGTTGTAGCGATCCGGACCCATCAATCCGTTTTCCGGTTTGATGAGCTGCGTGCGCATCGCGAGCGCGAGCAGGCCGCCGAGCACGAAAAAGACGAACGCGGTCGCGATGTAGCGTTTGCCGATGCGCTTGTGATCGATCGTGGTCAGCCAGCCCCAGAATCCAGGCGCATCGGACCACGTGCTCGCGAGCATCGGCGAGCCGTCGCTGAACGTCTGCGGCTTCACGTTGGCGTTGACGGTCTGCTCGATGCTCATTCGCGCACGCTCATTTCAGCGACAACAGGTAAGCGACGAGCGCGTTGAGTTGATCCGGTTCCAGATCGATCGTCGGCATGTTGGTGCCCGGTTTTTGTTGCTGCGGATCGGCGAGCCATGCGGCGAGCGATCCGGCATTGAGCGGCAGCGCGCCGGCGGCGAGCGTATGGCGGCTGGCGAGATGCGTGAGATCGGGTCCGGCCAGCGATCCGGCCGTCGTGCCGCGCACGGTGTGGCACATCGCGCAGGTACTGGAGACGAACAGTTGCTCGCCTTGCTTTGCCACATCGGAAGGCAATTCGTTGCGCGCCTGCACCTGGCGTTGCCACCATGCTTTGAAATCATTTTCGTTGTCGACGAACACGAGCATCGCCATCTTCGCGTGCTGCAGTCCGCAGAATTCGGCGCATTGGCCGCGAAATGTTCCCAGTTGCCGCGGCGTCAGTTCGATCGTGTTGGTGCGGCCCGGAATCAGATCGCGCTTGCCGGAAAGATTCGGTACCCAGAAACTGTGGATCACGTCGCCCGACATCAGATCGATGTGCACGGTTTTGCCGAGCGGCAGATGCAATTCGTTCGCCGTCATGAAGCGCTGCGATGCATCGGCGCTCACGTATTCGACCCGCCACCACCATTGCTGGGCGGTGATGCGGATATTGACGTCCGCCTGCGCGCCCGGGATCAATCGCCGATCGACGAAAAAACTGCCGAGCGTCAGCACGATCAATCCGGCGACGATGACGATCACCCATAATGTCAGCCCGCGCGAAATCTGCGTATCGCTCGGCGTGGCCGGCGTGAATTCCGGCGCGACGCGGCGCATGCGCAAGATCACGACGGCCATGCCGATCAGCACGAGCACGTACATCGGCACGCAAATCCATAGCATCAGATGCCAGATGCCGTCGATCGCCTGCGCCTGATCGGCGGCCGGTGCGAGCGCCGACTGCAGCGCGTTCAATGCGGCGGCTCCTGCTCGCTGTTTTTCGGCGGCTGTTTCGGCGTCTGCGACAACGGCGGCGTGGCGGACATGCCTTCGCGGCGGCTCGGCGCGGCATCTTTGGGAACATTGCCCGATAGCGCGCGAACGTACGCGGCGATTTCCCATGCCTGGGTGTCGGGAATCTTGCCGCGGAACGACGGCATGCCGAACGGCCGGCCATCCATGATCGTCGCGTAGATCTGGTCGATGTTGCCGCCGTACCGCCACTGATCGTCCATCAGCGCCGGACCGATGTCGCCGCCGCCCGCGGCATGGCAGCCGTTGCAGTTGAACCAGCGATACAGCCGTTCGCCCTGATTGATGTGATACGCGTTGTTCTCGTACTCGCGTCCACGCGGATCGCTCGCCGGCGGCGCGGATGCGCCGGGTTGCAGCGCACTCAGCGTCTCTGCGTGCGGGCCGTTTTCCGGCAAGGGCGCCGTGCGGTACTCACGCTTTTCGCGGTCGCACGCGCACAAATATACGATGACGCAAAGTATAAAAAGTAGCCGACCGCTATTTCGGCAATGCGAAGACATACAGCGTGCCTCCCGCAGTGGTGCGGTCCTTGAGATCGGTGACGGCATTGACCATGCCTTTGGCCGCGGTCTTGTCGCGCGGGTCGAGCTTGCCGACGACGATGGCGCCCGCCCAGCCGCCGACGCCGGACAGGATTGCGATGTACTGATGACCGTCCGGCCCGCGATACGTCACCGGCTGGCCGATGATTCCGGAACCGGTCTTGAACTGCCATTTGAGCGAACCGTCGTGCGCATCGACGGCCTTGAACCAGCCGTCGAGCGTGCCGTAGAAAACCAGATCACCGGCCGTCGCGAGCGCGCCGCTCCAGAGCGGCAAATCTTCCTTGGTTTCCCAACGCGCCTTGCGCGCGACCGGATCCCACGCCGTGAATACGCCGCGATTTCCGCCGGGCCCGGCGAACATGCGCACGTCCGCGCCGACGAACGGCGTTCCCGCGATGTAGTTCACCGGTGTCGCTTCCCAATCCATGCACAGGTTCATGTGCGGGATGTAGATCAAGCCGGTGCGCGGCGAAAACGCGGATGGGTTCCAGTCTTTCGCGCCCGGCGCGGTGGGACAAATATTGCGCACGACTTTTCCGACTTCCGGTTTCTTCTCGTCGTTGTATTGCAGACGGCCGGTTTTCAGATCGACGCCGGTGCTCGAATTCACGACGCCGTACGGATCGGCGGAAATCACCTCGCCGCTGGCGCGATCGATTACGTACAGATAGCCGTTGCGCTCCGGCCGCGCGATCACCTTGCGCGGCTTGCCGTCGATGGTCAGATCGAGCAGCAGGTTTTCGTTGATCGAATCGTAGTCGTACAGATCGTGCGGCGAGAACTGATAGAACCAGCGCGCCTGACCCGTATCGGGATTGCGCGCGAAGATGCCCGCCGTCCATTTGTTGTCGCCGGGCCGCTGCTCTGCATTCCATGGACTCGGATTGGCCGTGCCGTAGAAAATGAGATTGAGATCCGGATCGTACGAGATCCATCCCCACGCAGTGCCGCCGCCGGTTTTCCACGCATCGGGCGGCCACGTCGACACGCCGAGATCGTGGCCTTTGTCGGTGTCGTAAAACGGTTTGAAATCGGCGCCGATTAGCACGTCGCTGTCCGGTCCGGTGTGATATGCCTTCCACGCCTGCTTGCCGGTGTTCGCGTCGAGCGCGATGAGCCAGCCGCGCACGCCGAACTCGCCGCCGGAATTGCCGATCAATACTTTTCCGCGCACGACGAGTGGCGCCATGGTCGTGGATTCGCCGGAGTTGATGTCGCCGACTTTGGTTTTCCACAATTCCTTGCCGTCGCTCGCATCGACCGCGACGGTGTGCCCATCGAGCGTGTTGAAGATGACTTTGTTTTCCCACAGCATCGCGCCGCGCGTCACGTGATCGCAGCAGGCCACGCCTTGCGATGCCTGTTCCGGATGCGGCTCGTATTTCCATTTCACCGGCGCGCCGGGTTTGGTGAGATCGAGCGCGTACAGCGTGTTGGGATAGGGCGCGACAAGATACATCGTGCCGTTGTCGACGAGCGGTGCGGCTTCCTGCCCGCGCGCAACGCCCATCGAGAACGTGAAAGCGACCTGGAGCTTGTCGACGTTGTCGGTTTTGATCTCGTCGAGCGTGCTGAAGCGCGTGCTCGCGTAATCCTTCGCCGGCATCGTCCATGCGCCGTCGGCAGGCGCGGCGCCGCCGGCGGCGAACGCGCGGCTCGCCATCAGTGCCCAGATCAAAGCGTACTTCAACGTGTGCACAATTACACAACCTCCGTGTCGCGCACCTATATACAGGCACGAAGTGGCGGGTTGCAACCGGTTTCAACGAAGCGCGTGCGCCGGCAATCCGGACGCGTAAAATTTACGCACGCTGTGCGTCAGGTAAGCTCGTTACGATGCGCGCGCATCACCTGATCTCTGCGCAATGCCACGTGCTTCAGTCAGCCTGCGTTATGTGTCACGCGCGTATGCAACGTGATTAGACAGAAGACGGAGAGTTTTCGTCATGGCAGACGATCGTATCCTCGGCGTTACGGCAAAAAACGCCGCAGCCTTTTCGGCACTCCGATGACAGGCCGTTCCTACGATGCCGCATCATCGGCGTTGCGCCACGACATCATCGGCATCGGCGGTTCGTTCGGCGCGATCGATGTCCTCAAGCGCGTGCTCGGCGATCTTCCCGCAACGCTGCCGGCGAGTATTTTTGTGACGCTTCACACCGGCGCGCGCGGGCTCAATCTTCTGGCCGATGTTTTCCAGCCCGTGACCTCGCTCAGCGTGTCGACCGCCGTCGAAGGCGAGCCCGTGCAGCGCGGGCACATCTATATCGCACCGGCCGACCGGCATCTTCTCGTCATCGACCAGATCATCCGGCTCGGACGCGGGCCGCGCGAAAACATGTCGCGTCCAGCGATCGATCCGCTTTTTCGTTCTCTGGCCACGACGTACGGACCTCGCGTCATCGCAGTGGTGCTCACCGGTTATCTCGACGATGGCGCCGCAGGGTTGGCGGATGTGCAGCGTTGCGGCGGGCTGACGGTCATTCAAAGTCCGCAGGATGCGGAGGCTCCTTCCATGCCGTTGGGCGCATTGCGTTCCACCGACGTGGAATACCGAGCCGGCAAGGACGATCTCGGCCGCCTTTTGACTTCTTTGGTGGAGGAGCCTGCGAGCGGCGCGCGCGCCATTCCGCCGGACATAGCGCTTGAGGTTGACATTGCGCTCGGCCGGCCCGCCGATACGGACCGTATCGCTCGTATCGCGCAACCTGTGGCGTTGTCGTGCCCGACGTGCTCGGGCGTACTGTCTCAGATCGAGCGGCCGCCGCTGCGCTTTCGGTGCCAGGTCGGACACGGCTTTTCCGCCGAGACGCTGAGGGACGCGCAAACGCGAGGCGCCGACGAGGCCATCCATGTCGCGCTTCGCATCATCGAAGAACGCAAGTTGCTGATGGGCAAGATGGCGCAGGATGCACGCAGCGTCGGCCGCGAGAGCATGGCACACGATTTCGACAAACGTGGTGCGGAATACCAGGAAAACATCGAACACCTTCGCGCAGTCGCCGCGCAGACGCTGCCTGAAAACGAACTGGATGTCGATGTTCCATACAAGGACTCCGCCGAGAGCGACAACGCCCAGTCGACCGCAGCGTAAAACGCCGACGATGCAATTCAGGAATTACACAATGTACGACGATCGACCGTGCAATGTTTGTTCGCAAAGGAGAATCGCCGAACGTCGACGGTTGTGCACACCACGTCCGCCTGCAGCGTAAATTTTTCTCTGCGCGGGAACGTACCGGCGCGATATGCGGGCATAAAGACAAGGCACACAACTTGCTCGGATCAAATTCCACACTGACAAGGAGTTTGATTCATGGACAGAAAAATTCTCCCGCTCCTATTGCTCGTGCCGTGCACGCTCGGCCTCGCCGCCGGTGCCGCGAACGACGCCGATTTCGCCGCGAAAGCCGCCGATGGCGGCATGGCTGAAGTGATCACCGGCCAGCTCGCCGCGCAGAAAGGAACCGACCCGCAGGTGCGCATGTTCGGGCAACGCATGGTTACCGATCATTCAAAAGCGAACGACGAACTGAAATCGGTCGCGGCGAAAGACAACATCACGCTGCCCGCCGAGCCCGGCCTCAAGCACAAAACCACTGCATCGAAACTCGGTAACATGAGCGGCGCGGATTTCGACAAGGCGTACACGCAGGAGATGATCAAGGATCATGAGGAAGACGTGGCGCTCTTCAAGAAAGAAGCGCAATCCGGCAGCAATCCGGACATGAAAGCGTTCGCGCAGAAGACGTTGCCGACGCTGCAGGAGCATCTCGACATGATCCGCAAAATCAGTTCCGGCGAAAAATCGGTGAGCCGTTCGCCTTGACGCGCGAATAGAAAAAAGCTCAGGTATCGGTTGACAACGGCTGGAAGAAAACGCCGCAAGGACGGGACATTCGAGGAGCAGTCACAAACGCCGTTTGCCCGGCGCGGGTTAACCCGTCGAGCGATTGGATTCGTCCGAACGATGCGCTGCGGTCCATGCGGCGAGCCACGTCACGAGACTGCTGAACGGTATCGGGCGGCTGTAGAAATAGCCCTGCAGGTACGTGATGCCCAGGTTGGACACAAGAACCGAGATGTCATCGCTTTCCACGCCTTCTGCGGTGCAGACGACTCCCATTCGTCCGGCCAGATCGATGATCGATGTCACGATGGCCAGCGACGTACGCGATTTGAGCGCGTCGCTGACGAAGGATTTGTCGATCTTGATTTCCGAGAACGGCATTTCCTTCAGCGCTTCCAGCGAAGAGTGACCGGTGCCCAGATCGTCGATCGCAAGTTCGAACCCTTTCAGACGAAGACGCGTCAAGATGTCGACGATCGGACCGCGATCGTGCATCGCAACGCTTTCCGTAATCTCCAGCGCCAGTGCGGAGGGTGGCGCTCCGGCCTGCGCGACCAGCTCGGCCAAGCGATCGGGAAAATCCAGCGAACGCAAATTCATGCCGGAGATATTTACCGATATGGGAATCGCATAGCCGAATTCCGCCAGACGCAGGTATTGATCGAGCGCCGTTTTGATCACCCAGAACGTGAGCCGGTCGATGACGGCCGGGTCACGTTCGGCCACGGAAATGAATTTATCGGGCAGAACGATACCGCTGTCCGGACGGCGCCAGCGTATCAATCCTTCGAGGCGCACGACCGAAAGATAGGCTGCATTCAAAATCGGCTGCAGATAGAGATCCATCTCTCCATGCTGCAACGCGTCGGCGAGCCCTTCGGGCTGAATGCTATCGGCTTCCGGCGCGGCGGGCGATTCCGTTTGATCGAAAACAGCGCCCGGTTCAAGCTGGGTTTCGAGTTCCTTGAGCACATCGCGAATGCGCGTGACGCGCGCCGGCTTTTCCAGAACGGTTGCGATGCGCAGCCCCAACGACCGGCCCACCTGTTGCGCCGACGCCAGCACGCGCGGATCGAAACCGCTCATGAGCACTATTGCTCCGCGGTACCGCGCAGCCTGCAGGAAACGCAATTGCTCGATGCCGTCGCTTGCCCCGAGCCGAAGGTCGAGCATGATCGCATCGGGCACGTTGGCGCTGTACAGCTTCTGGAATTCCGTGTCGCTGATGGCGACAGCGGCGCTCCAGCCGCGCTCACGCGCCAATGTCGCAATGAGCGAGGCGATACGCGATTCGTCGTCGAGCACGATTAAAAACATGTCACGTCACTGCTTTCGGCGGTCCATCGAGCACCGCCCGAAGTCGCTCGGCGAGTTCCGCTTTGCGATAGGGTTTGGTTATAAGTTCCGCGCCGAGTTCGGTCAAGTCGCTGTGCGCCGTGGCGGGACTCGTGAATCCGGATGTCAGCAGAATGGGCAGTCCCGGCTTGCGTTTGCGCAATTCGCGCGCCAACGCGAGGCCGTTGAGACGACCCGCCATGACGATATCGCTGAACAGCGCATCGAAGTGCTGACCGTTCTCGACTTGGCGCATCGCGTCGTCGCCGCTTTCCGCAACCACGACGTGATAGCCTAGGCTGCGAAGGATTCCCGCGCCGATCGCGAGGATCTGCGCATTGTCCTCAACCATCAGGATACATTCGCTGCCGCCGGGTATCGGCGCACTCGGGACCGTGCCGATCAGGTCGCATTCCTCTCCGCGCGCGCGCGGCAAATAAAGCATGACCGTGGTGCCGCTGCCGACTTCGCTATAGATTCTTGCCGTGCCTCCCAATTGCCGCATCGTGCCAAACACCATGCTCAGGCCAAGGCCGCTGCCGGCGCCCGGCGCCTTGGTCGTAAAGAACGGATCGAACGCACGCGCAACGACATCGGAAGGCATCCCGCTGCCGGTGTCGGTGACCGACAGCACGACGTAATCGCCGATCTTGACGTCATCGACCGCCAGCGCGTACGCGTCGTCGATGGTGACATTGCGCTGCTCGATCCGCAGGTCGCCGCCCGTCGGCATCGCATCGCGCGCGTTGATCGCCAGATTCAGTATCGCGCTTTCGATCTGGCCCGGATCGGCCATCGCCAACCAGGCGTTCGGGCTCGACGCCGTCGTGATCCGGATTTGCTCGCCGAGCGTTCGCGCGAGAAGCGGCTGTACGTTGGCGATGACTTCCGCAAGATTCGTCGGCTTCGGACGCAGCGGTTGCCGGCGCGAAAAGGCAAGAAGACGCTTGACCAGTTCCGCCGCGCTGAGTGCTGCTTCCAGTGCTTCGTTGCAAGGCCCGCGCGCGGCGGAGTCAGGCGGCAGTTGCTCGCCGGCCATATCCAGGTTGCCGATGACGACGCCGAGGATATTGTTGAAATCGTGCGCGAGGCCGCCGGTGAGCTGACCGACGGCTTCCATTTTCTGCGCGCGTGCAAGCTGATGCTGCGCTCGATTGCGCTCCTCGATTTCCGCGCGCAATGCTTCGTTCGCAGTGCGCAGGGAATCTTCTCTTTCCTGGATCACGGCGAGCATCACGTTGAATCCGTCGGTGAGCTGGCCGATTTCGTCCTTGCCATGTTTTTCCGCGCGAATGGAAAAATCCTGATGCTCGGAAATATCCTTGACGGTTCCCGCAAGGGCGAGCAGGGGCTGCGAGATTTGTCGTTGCAGCATTCGCGAGAGGAAGTAGGCGACCAGCAGCACCACGGCAACTACCGCCAGACTAATGCGCAGCGAGCCCGACAACCACTCTCTTTCGGCAATGCCGATGTCGAACTTCAGATAGAGCGAGCCCAACTGTCGATCGCGCTCGGCGATAGGTTCGAAGCCCTCAAGATAAGAGTCGTCGAAACGATAGCCATTTGTATCGGGAACGGCCGGAAACTGGTTGGCAAGCACGGTCTGCGGATAGCGAACGAAAATGCGGCCGTCGCCGTCGTACACGGCAGCCGCGACGATGCGATGCTCCGCTTGCAGCGCATCCAGGACCTCCTGCGCGTCCCGCTGATTCTCGAAGGCGAGCGAGGCTGTCAGGTTGGTCGCGGTAATTTCCCCCAGCGTGGACAGCCGCTGGACGATGTTTTTATGCAGGACGAACAGGCTGTACATGAAGAACGCGCACTGCATCAGCACCACGACCACCAGGCAGGTGAGCAACATGCTCGCGATCAGTTTGCGGCGGATCGGCACATCTTTGAACGTCATTGGCCGGCTCCGTCGTCGATTTCTGCGACGCGCAGAAGTTTGGAACTGATCGTCAATCCCGCAACTTTGGCGGAGCTGACGCTGATGCGAAGTTTCACTCGGTCTTTTTCGGTAACGAACCGCACGATGCCGCCGCGTTTGCCGGATTGGTCGGCGTCGCTGACGGTCAGAATGCTGCGGTCCTTCAGGCTCGATGCGATCTGTTCGAAGTGGACCGCTTCGGATCGACTGATGAACAAGATCTGGCAATCGTCGACGTCTTCCAAACGTCGGTAGCGCCGGACGATCAGCGGCCGGTCGCCGACTTTCTCGCCGCGAACCGTATCGTCCAGATAGGAACCGAACGGATCGTCGCCCAGTATCCCGATGACCATTGGCGTTTGCGCATTCTCAGCCGTTGGAGGCCAACCGACGAATTGAGTGAAGTTGAACAGGAAGACAGCCTTGACCTGGTATTCCTGTGCCGCACCGGTCTGCGCCGCGATCGCGGAGGACATCATTACGGCGAACAGCGCGGACAAAGCAAACAGTGCAAGAGACCGGCGCAAACGGTATCGGTTCGACGCGTAAAAAAAAGCGGAGCCAACCGTGCGGATCATGGTTTCGGATCGCGCTGAGCGAACATGGAAAAATATACTTTCGGCGTTTCCATCAGAAGCGCCAAGTGACCTTTCCATACACGCTTCGTTGGATTTCGATTTGCGTCGGGCCGGGAATTCCATATTCGAAATGATGATCGTGCAGCAGGTTTTGCCCGACTAGCGCCAATTCCACTTTGTCGGTTGGATGCCAACCCAACCGCATGTCCATCTCAATATAGCTCGGCACCACGGCAATGGCCGTATTGTCGTTGATATTTCTCGAATCGATCCAGCGCAGCGCCGCGTCGAACTCGACGCGCTTGGACAAATCCATCGACGAACGCAATGAAATCCGCGCGTGGGGATCAGCCGTTTCGTTGAGCGCGTTGTTCAGATCGAATTGTCCGGGTTTGACGCGGATGTCTTCTCGAATCGGATCGTAGCCGCCGTGCAGGCGCCACCACGGCTGAACTTGATAGTCGACGCTGACTTCCAGTCCGTACGTGTGGCCTTCGAGATTGTTCTGGAAGAACAAAGGAACGATCGTCGCCGGCGTGAAACTGGTGCTGCGCAGGTCGTCGTAGTCGTTGTAGAACGCGGAGATCGAACTTGTCATCTGCGAACTGAGCTGCGCGCGGTAGCCCAATTCGTAAGCGATGACCGTTTCGGAGGTGAAGTCGGGCGAGCCTTCCAGAATGACCGGAGGCGACGATGGCGCCGGTTCGGCAAGGTCGCGGTCGACGCGCGATGGCGTGCGTACCGCGCGTGAAATGGCCCCCCACAGCATTTGATTGTTCGTGAGGTTCCATTGCAGTCGCGCGCTGGGCTCCGCTTCCAGTCCGGTGTAGCTGTTGTGTTCCAGTTTCGTTCCCAATGTCAGGAGAAGATCGTTGCCCAGCGTGATCTCGTCCTGGACGAAGGCGCTATAAAGTTCCTGATCGAGATGCGCCGGCAGAAACGCAAAATTTGGCGCCTCTCCGACCACGTCGTGTGTAAAACGGAAGCCCAGACCCCAGATGACCAGTTGTCGGTCGGCAGGCCGCAGTTGCTGTTGAAAATCGATGTCGTAGGTGTCGAGGTCATCCCTCACGGATTGGGCGACGCCGAATTGATTGGTGATGGGGTCGTTCAAGTGCGTTCGGTCGTAATACACCTGCAATGTCGTTTCCGATCCGTCGGCGTCGACATGTGACCAACGGCCAAGGACATTGCTGCCGCTCGCGTTGCCTTGGCCGCCCGTGGCGATATTGACGTCGCTGCCGTACAAATCGCCTTGCACCGTGAATGAATTTTGCCTGGACAGTTCCCCATCGATTCGAAAGCCGCCCTGACTCATTCGCCATGAATCCGACGCGTCGCTGCCGTCGGCGAAGACTTCATTGCTGCGATCGGTATATTTTCCGTAGACACGCAAGTAGACATCGGGCGCGAGTGTGGTTCCATAGCGGACGCCGGCGAAATCTTCCGGTTGCGTTCCGCCGCCCGTCTCCAGATAGGTCCCTTGCGTGTCTTTCGCATTCTTGGTGATGATGTTGATCACGCCGTTGACCGCGTTCGCCCCCCACAGCGCGCCGCCGGGTCCGCTGATGACCTCGATGCGCGCGATGTCTTCGAGCAGATAATCCTGCGCATTCCAGAACACGCCGGAAAACAGAGGTGTGTAGACCGCGCGTCCGTCAATCAGCACCAGGAGTTTGTTGGCCAAACTCGTGTTGAAACCGCGTGCAGAGATTGCCCAGTCGTGAGAGTTGATTTGCGCCACGTCCAGGTTGTCCGCCAGGCGCAGGGCTTCGGGGATGCTCGTCGCACCCGATCGGCGGATTTCTTCCGCCGTGATCACCTGAATGGCCGATGCGGATTTCGACAGTTTCTCGGGATGCTTCGAAACCGATGTCACTTCGACATCGCCGAGTTCCTCAAGACTCAGGCTCTTCAACGTTTCCGGCATTGGAGCGTCGCTCGTCTGCCCAACCGCGCTTTTTGAAAAGCCGAACAGGCTTAGCGTTGCGGCAACAACTGCCGCCAAAAAGAATCGCTGAGCAACGAAGATGCGTGCGCAGGCGGCACGCTTACCCGCCAGAGAGTCGTCGACGGCGAAGCCGCTCTTTCCTGTACAGCCTCGAATGGCCCCTCCGGACATGGCGTCCCCCATCTGTACGCCGACTCCCGCCGAAATCGACTATACGCGGTCAAGCGACGGGTATGTCCCTGTCAAATGTTACAGGTCGCCTCGTTCGTCGCAGACAACATTGCTGCGAGTCCGCACGTCGACGAAAACGTGACTTCCAACAGATAGCTGAATTCGATTTCTTTCAGCGCGACGCGCTATCTCAAAACTCCCACGGATGCTCTTTGATGATTGATCGCGCGTCCGTCGGGATCGACTTCATGAACGAAAGGACTCTGACGCCGCGTCACGCGGGTGCCAGCGACGCACTGTGCTCCGAATTTGCGAGTATCATGCCGTTTGGAAACGAGCTGGAGTGGTGGGTGCCGAAAGTTGCAAGTACCGCAGTAACCTTCGAGGTTCAGTCGACGCGCACCGGAAAAGTAACGACGGTGACAGAGCGTCAACTTTACCGCGTCACCAAAGTCGGCGGTAAATTCGTGCGCGCCCCGCTGACCAGCATTCTCTCCAGTTCGTGCGGACGTTCCCTGCAACGCATCAGCAGTACGGCATTCGAATGCAAACTGACGGGTGAGCGCTTCGCTATATTGAATACGGCATCGAGTATTCGCAAAGTGGTCGGCAGCTGATCCCGATCGTCACGGATCCTTGGGCGTCCAAACGCGCTGCTGCGAACAATCGGTGAGTTTGTACGAATCGCTCGACCAACCGTCGCCCTGCAGCGCGAATCGCACTGAAAAAATAAGCCCGCATTCCTTGTCGAACGACGTGTCGGAACGCTGTGCGTCCGTGCTGATCTCGCCTTCGAACAATGCCTGTCCGTCATCGATCGTGAACGACGTGAGCGCGAAATAATCCGGCGGCATGATGTAGCCGGGTGTGTGCGGTAGCGCATCGCGTGAAACCAGTTTGCGCTGTCCGCGCAGCGCCTCGCGTACGCGAGGATCGACATTCCTGTCGAGGACGATCACGGATATCGGCCGCACGTGCTCGATCAACTTCAACGCTGCATGAGCGATCAACCCGTAGTCGCCGTCTTCTACTTGGAATTGTTTTGAGCTTCGGCCGGGTGCGCCGGCGCACGCAACCGTCAGGAGCGGCAAACAGCTGACGACAACGCGAATCCAAATACTGGGCTTTTGCAAGCAGATGCTCCGTTGACGTCGTCGCTTGGATTGTGCGCGACGGGCGCGAACTCGGCAATGCGACTAATCGTTGCCGGCGGTGGAATTGAGGCTGCGTTCGATGGCGTCGACCAATGCCTGAGCGGAGGTCGGTTTGCGCAGCAGCGCGTAGCTCCCGATCTTGCCCACCGCGCGCTCCACTTCTTCCTCGGGCTTGCCGGAAAAAATGATCACCGGCGGGAGGGCGATGCGGCTGGTCGCCAATCGATCGAGCAGTTCGTACGTCGCCTGCACACCGTCGCCGAGGTCGAGATCCAGCATCACCAGATCGAAATACGTACCGCCCGTCAATGCCGTTTCGGCGGACTTCACCGAATCGGCGATCGTGATCTCGTAATCCATGTGGCTGAGCAGTTTGCCGGTCGCTGCGGCCAGCGAGCGGTCATCCTCCACGATCAATACGCGTTGCTTGTTCATCCGGAATCCTGTCGAGCGAATGCGAGCAACATTACGCGAAAGGGGACATCGCGCACATCGTAGAAAAAAAGGTCGGCTTAAGCGGCGGCGAGATAGCGTACGGAGCGCCGGTGCCGCCAAATCCATTCCGTGACCACTTCCCGAAAACAGTCGACGTGGTATCCGCTCGGCGCCGCGCGCAACAGGCGATGCGTCTTGTCGACGATTTTCTGCACGAGACTGTCGACATCTTCGCCGTGATCGAACAAACGTGTCGCCGGACACGTGACGATACATGCCGGCGGTCGTCCCAAACTGAAAGCGACGGTGGCGGTGATGTCATCGACGGATGCGGCGCCGCTCGTCAACCAGACCTGCACCAGTCCATTGGGAAGCATGTAGTCGTGATCCAGATCGAGCGGTTTTCTCATGACTCGTCACCTTGCATCGTGGCGCCTCGTCGCGTCGCCAGAGGCAGAGCAATTGGCGTGCCCGATTCAAAACGGGCAAAACGGACTTCGCTCGTGCCATTCCGCTCAATTCGCACGGCCTTTCCGCTGCGCCTTCGCTGAAGTGCAATCCAACGACAGGTATCGTGGCCCAACGTCATGCGTCGACGCGCGCGATATCGGGCAGCAGTTGCAACGAAGGTCCGCTGATGACGACCAGTTCCAGAATCGACGTGCGCTTCAGAATCGTCGCCGCCGCAACGCGATGGTTGCGATCGAGCAAAAGGATGCGTCCGCCGGACAAGGCGAATGCCGGTGCGTCGATCGCGACGCCGTCCACCAACTCGTCTTCATGCTTGAACAACGTGTCCTGTTCGTCGCCGGCGAGCGTCGGATCTTCGGCGACTTCCAGCAGCGAAAGCGTTTTGCCGAGCGAGTGCGAAGCGACTCGTCCGGGCGGCGTCGGCCAGGGTGTCCAGATTTTATGTGCGTCGCGCGGCAACGCGAGCTGGATTTCTTCCAGAGTCCATTCGTCCGCCTCGAACGCGTCCCAATCGAACGCCACCCGAAGATGCGGGCGATATTTTTTCTCGAAGTCTCGCTTATCCATCGCCTTGTGAAGATTTCCAAAAAAACATGCTCCCAGCCTATTCCGCGGCTGCTGCAACAATGTGAATGCGCGACAACAACCGCCGCGCGGCGCCTCGCGAAAACGCAAATGCCGCCGCGGCACGCGATTTCCGCGGCGCCGTGGTCTACAATTTGGCGAACAAATAAAAGCGTGGAGCTTGTCGACCCTGGGGAGGGACAGTCTGCACCGATAACAACGACCGGACATCGAGCATCGCCATGAAAACCCCGACGGCCGATACACCCGAAACATCGCCGCCAAGGATCGCTGCCGGTTTGTTCGGCCGGATGGCGCGTCTGTCGGCCACGAAGTTCAATGCGCGCACGGGATTGTTGTTCGACATCGGCGTGAGTCTCGTGCTTCTCGCCGCAGGATTGCGCAGCAACACCTTCGGAATGATGGCCGCAATCGCCACCGTGGGCGCGGGACTTCTTGTTTTCACGCTCGTCGAATATGTATTCCACCGCTGGCTATTCCATGGACAGCCGAATCACGCGCGGGATGGCCACGACAAGCACCATGCCGATCCGCATGGATACGATGCGCTGCCGTTTTTCCTGCCGCCGCTCGGCATGCTCGTGCTGGCGGCATTGCTCGCGCTGGCGGCGCCGTGGAGCACGGCATTTTTGCTGAGCGGCGCGCTGGCCGCCGGCTACGCCGCTTACGGCGTGGCGCACATGATTATCCACGCGACGCGTTTTCGCGCACGCGTCGCCGTTCGATGGGCGGCGAATCATCACATCCATCACAACCATCCGGAATGTAATTTCGGTGTCACGTCGCCGTTGTGGGATATCGTCCTCGGCACGCGTTATGTGCCGGCCCGCGTCCGGAATCCGCGAACCGCACGATGAAATTGCGCCCATCGCCATGGAAGCGGCACCGCGTCGGACTGTTGATCGCGCTGGCGGTCGTCGTTTCGGTGGCGGTGCCGTTGCTGATCGGCGGCGGTACGTCGATCGCGCAAATCCGCGAGCTGTCGGGCGACACATACCTCGTGCTGTTCACGATCATGGCCGCCGGCTGGTTTGCGCGCGCGTTGAAATTCCATCTGCTGCTCGAGCGGCTCGGCGCACGCGTGTTTTTTCCGCGCACGTTCGCCATGTCGCTCGCCATCGATTTCGCGTTCATGAGCACGCCTGCCGGCGTCGGCGGTTACGCAGCCAGCGTTTATTGTTCGCGCCGCGCCGGCGTGTCGCTCAGTGCGGCGACCACCGTCACGTTCATGGATCAATTCCTCGACCTCGCGTTCTTCACGCTGGCGCTGCCGCTCGCGGCGTTGAGCCTCGCGTGGACGAATTTTTCCTCGACATTGACGCTCGTCGCCGTCGGCGCAAGCGTATTGGTAATCGTCCTCGTCGCACTGGCAATCGTCATGCACCGGCGCTTGTTGCGCTGGCTATGCGGCGACAACTATTTCGCACGTCGCTGGCCAAACTTGCACGACCGACAACACCGTCTGCAGGCGTTCGTCGAAAACATGAAGGCGGATTCGCGCATTTTGTTGTCCGGCCCGCCGGCAACCACCGCGCTCCTCCTCGCATCCACAGCGCTGCAATGGCTGACGCGCTACGGCGTGCTATGGGCCGCACTCGCGTTGCTCGGCCATGCCGTTCCGTTCGCGCTCACGCTGCTGTCACAGTCGCTGATCCTCCACGCGGCGATGTGGACCGGCGTGCCGGCCGGCGGAGGCGGCGCCGAACTCGGGCTCACTGCCGCGCTGCTTGCGATGGTACCGGCGTCGATCATCGCCACCGCCTTGATTCTGTGGCGGCTGACGACGTTTCATCTATGCCTTGTCGTCGGCGCGGCGGCGATTGCCTGGCTGGCGAAGTGGGACGGATCGTCCATACGAATCGACGCCAATGTCGAACGGGGCGTACTCGAGCCTGGTCCGGACGCATCTTCCAAGACGATTGCTTGAATTTCGGTGCATCGGCGCCATCTCAAAACAGTATCTCGAATCAGCATCTGAGACGCACATGCCGTCTCATTGTCCCGCCGGACTTTCGGCGCGGCTACCCATCCAATCGCCATGCTTTCCTTCGCCAACGAATCCCAAACCTTGCTCGACAGCGAACTCGGCGTCGTCCGCTATTTTCCGAACTGCATCGCGGAAGATGACGCTGCGAAAGCTTTCGAGATTCTCCTCGCGGAGGTTCCGTGGGAATCGCAGCGCCGCCAAATGTACGATCGGGAAGTCGACGTCCCGCGCCTGACGGCGATGTTCGATCTGAGCGCGAATAACGTGCCGACGCCGATCGCTAAAGCACGCGGCACGGTCGAGACGCTGAGCGGACACGCATTCAACAGCGCGGGTCTGAATTTGTATAGAGATGGAAAAGACAGCGTCGCGCCGCACAACGACAAGCTGCATACTTTGACGAAGGGCGCGCCGATCGCACTTTTGTCGCTGGGCGAAGCGCGGCGATTCACCTTGCGCACGAAGGAACAGCCGAAGAGGCATCTCGATCTGGATCTCGAATCGGGCAGCCTGTTGGTGATGAGTTACGAAACGCAGCTGCACCTGGACCACGGCGTCCCGAAAACGAAGCAGATCGTCGGACCGCGTATCAGCGTGGTCTTTCGCGACCGGCCGGAAAATTTTCGCGATCGCTATTCGTTCCACGCGAAAAAGTGAACGAGATCGAGCGCCGGCGCCAAAATCCGGTTCGCCGCGCAATCGATCAGCGCGGCGCCACGTAACCGCCGGGAACACCGTTGGGACTTAGCACGATTTGCCAGAGCTGATCGCGCCGCGATCGAAAAACCGCAGCGGACGCGGAAAGATAGAAACGCCACATACGATAGAAACGTTCGCTGTATTTATTCTTCAGCAGCTGCCACGCGTTCTCGAAATTCTTGCGCCACGCCATCAGCGTCGGATCGTAATCCGCACCGAAGTTATGCCAGTCTTCGATGACGAAAAGCCCTTCGCGCGCGGCGCTGATCTGCGAGGCCGAAGGCAACATCGAATTCGGAAAAATATATTTCGCTATCCACGGATCGGTGTGGTTCGTCGATTTGTTGCTGCCGATCGCGTGCAGCAGCGCCAGTCCGTCGTCGCGCAGGCAACGGCGGTTCATCGCAAAATATGTTTCGTAATTCTTCACGCCCACATGCTCGAACATGCCGATGGAAAAAACGCGGTCGAATTTTTCGTCGAG
>DATAVJ010000060.1:0-48735 GCA_036267795.1 Rudaea sp. | reverse complement strand
CGCTGGCGGGGGAGAGGGGGCAAGAGCGTTGGATTCCAGCTTTCGCTGGAATGACACGCTTTAGAGCAATCCGAAGCGCCGAATCAACCTCGTCTTCACGAACTGCGTCAGCGCCATATACGCAATCAAGATCACAACCAAGAACACCCAATAAACCGGCGGCAACGGCACAAATCCGAACCATGCACCGATCGGCAAAAACGGCAACACCACACCGATGACGCAAATCACGATGCCCGTCAACGTCAATGGCAAACTCGCGTTGCTTTGGATAAACGGCACGCGCCCCGTGCGGATGATGTGCACGATCAGCGTCTGCGACAGCAGCGACTCGACGAACCATCCCGTCTGAAACAACTTCGCGTGCTCCGGTGAATTCGCTCCAATCACGAACCACAAAACCGCGAACGTCGCGTAATCGAAAATCGAACTGATCGGTCCGATACAAAACATGAAGCGCATGATGCTCTTCAAGTCCCACTGACGTGGCTGCGCGAGATATTCCTGATCGACCTCATCCGACGCCACCGCCGTTTGCGAAAAGTCGTACAGCAAATTGTTCAGCAATACCTGCACGGACAGGATCGGGAAAAACGGCAAAAACAAGCTCGCGCCGATCATCGAAAACATGTTTCCGAAGTTCGAGCTTGCAGTCATCTTGATGTACTTCAGGATATTCCCGAAGACCTTGCGGCCCTCGAGCACGCCTTCCTCGAGCACCAGCAGACTCTTCTCCAGCAAGATGATATCGGCCGATTCCTTGGCGATATCCACCGCGGTATCCACCGAAATTCCCACATCCGCCGCGCGCAAGGCGGGACCATCATTGATGCCGTCGCCCAAAAATCCGACGACGCGGTTGTCGCGGTGCAACGCCTGGATCACGCGCACCTTCTGCTGCGGATTCAGGCGCGCGAACACGGGCGTGTCGCGCGTGGCGATCATCAGTTCGTCGTCGCTCATCGATTCGATCGTGGGGCCGGTGAGGTATTTGTCCACGTGTATACCGACCTGCCGGCACACGTTGCGCGTGACGATGTCGTTGTCGCCGGTCAGGATTTTCACGTCGACGCCGTTCGCGTTCAGCGCCTGAATCGCCTCGGCCGCCGAATCTTTCGGCGGATCGAGGAAGGCGATGAATCCCATCATCGTGAGATCTTTTTCGTCGTCGCGCGAATACGCGAGCTTTGCCTCGATCTCGCGTACGCCCAATCCCAACGCACGAAAACCATCGTCGTTCATGTCGCGGGCGACAGCTTTCACGTCGTCGAGTTTCTGCGGCGTCAAAGCCTGGTATTGATCTTCGTGCGCGATGCTCGTGCACACGGACAACGTTTCGGCGACAGCACCCTTGGCGATCAGGAAATGTTTGCCGGCCTTGTCTTTAACGATCACCGACATGCGGCGGCGCGTGAAATCGAAGGGCACTTCGTCGACGAGCGTGTATTGGTCGTGCAGATGTTGCACGACTTCGGCGTTCACGGCGTCGAGGACGGCCACGTCCAGCAAATTGCGCAATCCCGTCTGGTGATAGCTGTTGAGCCACGCGAATTCGAGCACCTTCTCGTTTTCGTCGCCGTAAATATCGGTGTGGCGTTCGAGGATGACGCGATCCTGCGTCAGCGTGCCGGTTTTGTCCGTGCAGAGAACGTCGATCGCACCGAAATTCTGAATCGCATTGAGGCGCTTCACGATTACATCTTTCTTCGCCATCTTCAACGCGCCTTTGGCGAGATTGATGGCGACGATCATCGGCAACATTTCCGGCGTGAGTCCCACCGCCACCGACACCGCGAGCATGAACGCGTCGTACCACGCGTGTTTCGTCGCGCCGTTGATGAGGAATACCAGCGGCGCCATCACGATCATGAAGCGGATCATCAGCCACGCGAAACGGCCGACGCCTTTGTCGAAACTCGTCTGCACGCGCTGGCCGACGAGCGAGCCGGCGAGTGCGCCGAAATACGTGTTCGCGCCCGTCGCGGCGATCACCGCGGTGGCGCTGCCGGACACCACGTTCGATCCCATGAAGCACAGGCAACCGGCTTCGAGCGCCGTCTTTGCGTTGGCGTCGGCGCCGGCGAATTTTTCCACCGGCATCGATTCGCCGGTGAGCGCCGATTGATTGACGAACAAATCCTTCGCGCTGAGTAGGCGCAAATCGGCGGGCACCATGTCGCCCGCGGCGAGAAACACCAGATCGCCCGGCACCAATCCGTCGATCGACACTTCGGCTTTCTTGACGACGCGCACGGGCGGCGCATCGTCGTCGCCGTTGGCGTCGGGCTCCTGCACTTCGCGCTTGACGGTCGAGGTGTTGCTGACCATCTTGCGCAACTGCTCGACGGCGTTGTTCGAACGCGCTTCCTGAAATTGCGCCACGAACACGGCCATCACCACCATTGCGAACATGATGATGGCGCTGAGCTTGTCGCTGGTTTCCTGGCCAGTGATCCAGGTGATGACGGCAAGAACGGTCAGCAGGATATTGATCGGGTTCGTATAGAAACGCTCGAGCAGCTCCAGCAACACGGGCCGCTTGTTTTCCTGCGCGACGATGTTGTGGCCGAACTTTTCCAGCCGTTCCTCGACCTGCTCGTGCGTCAGCCCGTTGATGCCGGACTCGAGACGCTGCGACGCCTCCGCTCCGTCGACGCGCGCGATCGTCAGAAGCTCCGCCGCCGTGCGCGCGGCCGCCTCGTTCTTGACGCGATCGCGGCCGCCGGCCGTGATGAGCATGGAAATCGATGACAAATCCAGCATCGCCTACTCCGAATCGATCGGGCAGCGTGCCGGGAGAATGTGACAGATTTGCGACGTCGCTTCTTTACAAGAAACGCTTGCTTCCGCCTGCGCGGAAAGCGACCGTTAGATGGCCTTCCGCGGATTCAACCAGACAACGCTGCAGTTTTTACTGCAAGGGTCCACGGAGGACGGCCTCGTTCTGAAAGTTGGGCGCAAGGTAGTCGCGCGGGCGGCCGTTGTCAATCGCAATTTGCGCGGCCGCAAAAAGTACGTCGGTAAAAAAAAGCCGACCGGAAAATCCGATCGGCCTTCATGATGCGAATGTTTTGCGAACGACGTACTACGGAATCGTGATCGCAGCGCCGGTATTGTCGAATCCGTATTCGAGCACTTCGGCGGGGAATCCCTTCGGACCCGTCGTCGTCATGTGGATATAGCCGTAATTGAGCGCACCGGTCTGGCTATTCACGAAAGCGATGCCGATGTATCCGTCAATGCCGGGTTGCCAGTTCGTCATCGCCGTCACTGCGCGGTTGAACGTCGACGTCGGCCCGACAGTGTCGCCCGAATGCAGCACCGCATAACCCGACGTCGCGGTGTCGTACACGCCGCCGACCTTGTTCTTGTTCACGCCGGCGATCTGATCGTTGTACCAGTACACCTGCAAACCTGTGCCGTCGTCGTACAGATTGATGTTGTCGACGAGGAACGCGGTCCACGTGTGATAGCTGCCCGTAGCCAGATCGAGCGCGCTGCCGGCTTGATCGTCTTCCACCGGTTGATCGACGGTGTAGTTGAAGCCGGAGCCGAGCGGCGTTTCCCCGACCTCGAACCCGCTGCGGAAGATGGCATCATTGCTCGGGCCGGGCACGATGTTCATCGTGATCGGAACGCTGAAGCTGGCGTTCGACGGGTCGTTCGACGTGATGCAGAACTCTGCGTGATACGTTCCGACCGCCAGCGCGTCCGGATGCACGTAGTACTGCAGACGATTCGTCAAACCCGGCGCAACCGTGGTGCCGGTGACGAACGACGAGATCCACGGCACCGATCCCGTGCATGATCCGTCGGTGCTCGAAAAAGCATTGATCGTGTAGGTCAGCGGCACGCTCGCCGCATCGTCGCTCACATCGAATTCCTCGAGTGTTTTCGCGTTCGGCTGGGTGGTGAAGACGAACGGATTGCTCGCCAATTCGATGTGGGGCGCATCGCCGACGGTCAGCTTGAGCGGAATCGTGCGGATCACGGCGCCGGCGGTGCCGATGATTGTCACGGCGGCTTCGCCAGTGGCAGCCGACCCGGTGGCGGTGAGCGTCAGCGTGCTTGGTGTCGCTGCGTTTGCGGTTGTCGGACTGAACACGGCTGTTACGCCGCTCGGCAATCCTGTTATCGACAACGTCACGTTACCGCCGAACGCGTTCGGCGTAGAAACTCGGACAGTCGTCGTCACGCCGGTTCCGCGCGTGAGGTTGGGCATTGATGGATAAGCGGATACGACGAAGCTCGGCGTCGTCAGCGGTGCGCTCAACGAATCGATCAATGTCGGACCGTTCGGACTGCCCCATCCCGTGACCAGATCGTAACCCACGCCGGCTTTGAAACCATTGTTGCCACTTATCACGTCGTGGAAATTGGACGTGTAGGCCGCGCCCGTGGCGATGGCGTAGATGCTCGGATTGACGAATCCCACCGACGCATTGTTCTCTGCCACCGATTGTTCGTTCAGCAGCGCGATGTATCCGGCCCAGCGCGGCGCGGCGAAGCTGGTGCCGCCGAAGCCGCCGTCGAGACTTCCGTTGCTGACCGTGGGATTGTCGAAGTTGGCTTCAGCGGAAACATCCGGATCGTTGCGCAGCGTGGACGATGCCTTGTTCGCCACGGTAACGACGCCCGACAGCGTCTGGTAGTCGGGAATCGTATAACCGGCCGCCGCAAAGAACCCGCCGCCGGAATCGGGCCAACCGGCTTCCGTCGTGTACGCTCCGCCGGGCGCGCTCGTCGTCAGGCGCGTGCCGCCGACCTGCAGAATGCGCGGATTCAATGACGGCGGTGCCCACGAGTTGACGTTGTATGAACCGCTATCGCCCGTTGCATTCGCGTAGGTTTGACCCTGCGCCTGAAATTCCTGGAACAATACGTCGTCGCCGCCCAGATCGCCCGAACCCCACGAACAACTGATGATCTTCGCGAGATTGTCGGTGGCGATCTGATTGAGGATGTCCGGTCCGGAATTTCCTTCGTAGAAAAGAACTTCGCTCGCGCCCGGCGCCATGCCGACGGAGTTGGTGATATCGAGGATCTGTTCGCCGTCGTCGCACGCGGTAAAACCGCTGCCGTCGCCGGCATCGCACGCGCCGGCGTAGCCATTCACCAAAATATTCGTCACCGGAACATTGGGCGACGTGATGTGGAGCAACGAGTAGTACGCGGCGATGTCGGTCGAGACGTAGCCATCGAACGAAAAAATCGCAATGGTCTGCCCGGCGCCGGTGAGCGGCCCCGAACCATAGTACGCAGCGCGCATGTCGCTTGGCAGGAACTCGCCGCCGGGACCCGAACCGCCCGCTTTCGTCACCGGGTCGCCGGAACCATTCCGCACCAGCCGCGACTGCGGCGGATTGAAATTGTCGAGACCGGTGATCTGCAGAATCGGTACCGAAAGATTCACGCTCGGCTCGCGATCGGGCGCGAAGAATTGAGTCTTGCCGGCGGCGCTGTCGGATTGGTACGAACTCATCACGATGTTGAGCGCGCGATTGACATCGTCGACCGATCCGCTGACGTCGATCAGGTGTCGGTTCGGCGTCGTGTGCGTGACGGTCAATCCCTGCGCGTTGGCCCACGCCGCCACTTCATCGTAGTCGGACTGCGTCGTACCGAAACGCGCGGTGAATTCATCGACGCTGAGATAATTGTGATAGTTCGGGCTCGCCGGATCGTACAGCTCGCGTATGAGCTCATCGAGCTCGCTCTGGTTGCGCGCCGGCAGATGGATCGCGAGATCGAGCCGCCGCGAACCTTTCAATCGGCCGCTCGCGTGCATCGCGCCATTTTTTGCGGCCTGCGGCAATGCCTGCACCAGCAACGGATGCGAATGACCCGGATCCGGCGCGTTAGCGAATGTGAAACTGCTCGAACACATCAATAGCGACGACAACACGATCGCCGCCGAGCGGCTCGCGGCCGCGAATAATGTTGACATCATTGCGAAAACTCCCAAGTACTAGATCGGACGCGCGTGGCCCGAACGGACGATACTGACGCGACGCTGCCCATAAAACAAGGCGCGAAGCGCCACCTGACGCACGCGAATATCACGTGCGAAAAATTAACGTATTCATGACGACGCTCAACGCGCGAACGAACGCCGCAGCCGCGCCTCTACGCCATCGAAAAACGAATGTTGCACCTCTGCGCGCACCGGCACGCTCCATGTGCCGCCGCGTGCAAATGGGCGGCACTTCACCGCATCTTTTTCCGTCATCAACACGGGATGCTCGTCGCCGAACTCGATATCTGGGGCGGTGAACGGGTGGTGATCGGAAAAGGGATGCTCGATCACATCCAGACCTGCCGCGCGCAACTGCGCGAAGAATCGATCGGGATTACCGATGCCGGCAACGGCATGCACGCTGCGTCCCGCAAAGGTGTTCAGCGATTGCGATTTCGACCGATCATCCAGTGCGACGGCCATATCGCCGCGCAATCGCATCGGTATTTCGCCGGCGCGCGCGTCGCCGCCGTTGCACACACGGAAGTCGAAACGCGGCAGGTGTTGTTCGCTTTCGCGCAGCGGTCCCGCCGGGAGCAAACGTCCGTTTCCGAAACGCCGCTGGCCGTCGATGACACAGATCTCGATGTCGCGCCTGAGTCGATAGTGCTGCAAACCGTCGTCGGCGACGATCACATCGACCACGCCGGCATCGATGAGGGATTGACCCGCACGTGCGCGATCTCTGCTCACCGCGACCGGCGCGTGCGTCGATTTGAAAATCAGTTTCGCTTCGTCGCCGACGTGCGCCGCATCGGAATTCTCGTCGACGCGCACGGCGCCGCGCGCCGAGCCTGCGAAGCCGCGCGATATGACACCGGGTTTCCAACCGCGTTCGCGCAACGCTTCGACGAGTGCGATCACGAGCGGCGTCTTGCCGGTGCCGCCCACGGTGATATTTCCGACGACAATAACCGGCACGCTCAATTTCTTGCGCGAGAAAAATCCCGACGAGTAGAGATTGCGCCGCAACGCGCTGACTGCGGCGAACAGCATCGACAAAACGATCAGCAGGATGTTCGGCCGGCGATCGCCGTACCAGACGTTTTGCAATTCGCGCGCGCTGAACATGCGGCGACTCAGCCGCCGGTGTCGCGGAACTGCATGCGGTGCAGCAGTGCATACTGCCCATTGCGCGCCAACAGTTCCGCGTGTTTGCCAATCTCGACGATGCGGCCCTCGTCGAGCACGACGATTTGATCGGCATGTTCGATCGTGGAAAGCCGATGTGCGATGACCAGCACCGTTCGATTGCTGAGCAGGTTTTTCAGCGCGTCCTGAATCAGCCGTTCGGATTCGCTGTCCAGCGCGCTCGTCGCTTCGTCGAGAATCAGGATCGGTGCATCTTTCAGAATCGCACGCGCGATCGCGATGCGCTGACGTTGTCCACCCGACAGCAACGCGCCGGCATCGCCGATGCGGCTTTGCATTCCGTTCGGCATGCGTTTTACGAACTCCATCGCATTCGCCGCTTCGGCGGCGGCGGCGATTTCCGCTTCGCCCGCGCGGCCGAGCGAGCCGTACGCGATGTTGCGTGCGATGGTGTCGTTGAACAAAACCACTTGTTGACTCACCAGCGCGATCTGCGCGCGCAAACTGGCAAGCGAATACGTCGATAGTGGATGCCCGTCGAGCGAAATCGAACCGGATTCCGGATCGTAAAACCGCGGCAGCAATCCGGCGAGACTCGACTTACCGCTACCCGACCGGCCCACCAACGCGGTGACGGTTCCCGGCGCGCAACGCAATGTGATTCCCTCGAGCACGATCGTCGACGTTCCGGGATAACGAAAACTCACGTCGCGGAATTCGACATCGCCGTTGCAGCGCTCCAGTTTTTCGTTACCCGTGTCGCGTTCATCGCTGCTGTCGATCAGCTCGAACACGTCGCGCGCCGCGACGACGCCGCGCTGCAAATTCGCCTGCACCGTCGTCAGGCGTTTCAACGACGGCAACATCACGAGCATCGCCGTGATCACCGACATGAAAATGCCCGACGTCATCTCGTGAATGCCGGGCCGCGTCGCGAGGAAAATCACCAGCGCCAACGCCACGGATGCGACGATCTGGATCATCGCCGTCGAAAACGCATTGGTCGTCGATACTTTCATGTTGAGGCGGCGGATCGCCGCGTTCACCGCGTTGAAGCGGGTCTGCTCGTAGGGTTGGCCGCCGTAGATCTTCACTTCACGATGACCTGTCACCGCTTCGTCGATAATGCCGGTGATCGATCCGACCGACTCCTGAATGGTCTTGCTGATGCGGCGGTAACGCCGTCCGACCGTGAACACGACAATGGCGACGAGCGGCGCGAGCAACAACAGCACGAGCGTCAGGCGCGGACTCCAGTACAACATCACGCACGCCTGGCCGACGACCATGAAGCCGTCCATCAGCGCAATCTTCAGCGCATCCGTGCTCGCGTTCGCAACCTGCTCGACGGTGTACGTCATGCGCGAGATCAACGATCCCGCCGCTTCGCGATGGAAGAACGACGCGGGCATGCGCAAATATTTCGCGAACACTTCCTCGCGCATGGTCTGCACCACGCCGCGTCCGATGCGCGCCACGCCATAGTCCGCCGAGAACGTGGCGACACCGCGCACCACGAACAACACGATGATGATGATCGGCATCCAGAAGATCATCACCGGATCATGACGGTCGAACAGTTCGTCGAGCATCGGTTTGATCAGGAACGTGAACATCGCGCCGCAGCCGGCGTCGAACACCATGCCGATGACGGCGACGATCGCTATGGGCCAGTAACGCGCGGAGTAGCCGAGCAGCCGTCGATACGTCGTCGACGCCGAGACCGATTCAGCGCTCACGCGAGCGGCTTCACCGGCTTTCGGTGTCCTTGCTGCGCACGGTGGCGATGGACAGATGCGTGAAACCGAGTTGCCCGAGCGCGTCCATCGCGGTGACCACGGCCTGATGCGGCGTCATGCCGTCGGCACGCAGAATCACCGAGCGCTCGCGATCGTCGCCGGCCACGCGGCCGATCGCTTCCTTCAACGTGTCGATGTTCGGATTCAGCACTTCGCTGTTGTCGACATAAAAACGGCTGTCGCTTCCGATCATCACCACGAGCGGGTCGCGCGGCGCAGTTTCCGGATTGTCCGACGCCTCCGGCAAGCTCACCTTCATCGCGGAGTGCTGCACGAACGTCGTCGTCATCACGAAGAACATGAGCAAGGTGAGCATCACGTCGATCAGCGAGATCACGTTGATCTCGAAATCGTCCTGGCGGGCATTGCCTAGACGCATAGAAGTGCAGGCATGTCAGTGCGCAGCGCGAGCCGCGCGCGTTGCCGGTTGCGGCGTGGGAACCGGTTCGGCGTGCGCGGACAACTCGTCGATCAGCAGAATCGTCTGCTGTTCCATGTCGACGACGTAATCCGCCACGCGGCCGCGAAAATAACGATGGAAAAAGTACGCGGGAATCGCGACGCACAAACCCGTCGCGGTACACACCAGCGCCTGACCGATACCGCCCGCCATTTTCAGTGGATCGCCTACGCCGCTCACCATCACGGCGAAAAACATTTCGATCAAACCGAACACCGTGCCGAGCAAACCGAGCAATGGCGATATGAGGGCGATCGTGCCGAGCGTGTTGAGGAATCGCTCAAGGCGATGCACGACATGGCGGCCCGTATCCTCGACGCGCTCCTTGATGATCTCGCGCGAGCGATTGCGCACGCTCAGCGCACCGGCAAGGATTTCGCCCAGCGGCGAATTGCTGCGCAGCGTCTCGATATGTTGCGGATCGAGCTTGCGCGTGCGCGCCCATTGCAACACTTCGCTGCCGAGGCCGCGCGGGATCACCGCGCTGCGGCGCAACGACCAGAACCTTTCCAAGATGATGGCCAGCGCAATCGCCGAACACAACAGGATGGGCACCATCGCCCAGCCGCCTGCGATCAGAATTTCAAGCACGCACTAACTCCCGCACACGAGGCACCGCCGAATCATACCAGTGTTCGCGAAAACGCTGGCGTGATCCGGTCGTGCCGATCGTGCGTGCGGATTCAATCATGTTAACGCAGGCGGTCGCGCAGCCCGCCGCGGCGCTGCACCGGTCGCGCGGCAGCGCTGCGCAACGAATCGGCGGACGTCCATAACTCGACACCGCGCGTCGCGCGCGAGACGGCCGTGTACAGGAGTTCGCGGCTCAGGATGCGATGGTCCGCCTGCGGCGGCAATACGACTGCGACCGCGCCGTATTCGGAACCCTGACTGCGGTGAATGGTGATCGCCCACGCCGATTCGTGCGCCGGCAGCGTGCGCGTGGAAAAGCTGCGCAACGACGGCGCGCCGTCGCGATCGAGCGATTCGAACCACACGCGAAGATGCCGGCCGTCGCGCAATGCAATGCCGACATCGCCGTTGTACACATCGCGCGCATAGTCGTTGCGCGTGACGATGACGGGACGACCGTGATACCACTCGCCGACGACATCGACGCCGAATCGCTTCGCGAGCAGATCGAGCACGAGCGCATTGATGCCGTGCGAGCCGAAAACGCCTTCGCGCAATGCGCACAGAATCTGATTCGATCGCAGCGCGCGGAATGCGATTGCCGGATCGGACACGTCGCCCAGCATCGCCGAGAACGCGCCGGCATGAGAATCGATCCACGCACCGACGGCGGCACGCAACGACGCGTCGTCGATGCACGATCGCCAGCGCACGGCATCGACATGTCCGTTTGCGACGAGCGCATCGCACCACGCGGGCTCACCGTCGCGCAACGCGTCGAGACTGCGATTCAGATCGTCCTGCGCGCGCCAGACATGGCGCAATGTCACCATCTGGTCGTGCGACGCGGATTTGGCGGCCACGATATCGCCCAGCACCGAACCGGCCTCCACCGCGTACAACTGCGCCGGATCGCCGAGCAGAATGATGACCGCGTCGGAGCGAACCGCATCGAACAATTGCCGCATCAGGGCCAGATCGACCATCGATGTTTCATCGACAATAATGATGTCGGCCGCGAGCGGCGAATCGATGCCGCGATCGAACGTATTTTCGCGCGGGCGATAGTCGAGCAATCGGTGCAACGTTTGCGCCTGCGCGTGCGGCACGTAGTCGAGCAGCGACAAAAACGGCGACGACGCATCGAGGTTTCGTTGCAAGTCGAGCTTGCCCGACGCGATCGACTGCGCCATGCGTTGCGCCGCTTTCCCGGTCGGCGCGGCGAGCGCGACGGTCGGCGCGTTCTGCCAGCCGCAGGCTTCGGCGTGCCGCAGCAACATCAGCACCATGCGCAACACGGTCGCCGTTTTGCCGGTGCCGGGCCCGCCGGTCAGTACGAACAATCGCGCGCCCGGAACGGCGGCGACCGCTTTGCGTTGCGCGGCGGTCGCCGCGGCATCGGTGCCGCGAAAAAGTTCGGCGACGTCGGACGCGAGTTGTGCGGCGCCGACCGGCGTTCGGCGCGCAGCCGTTCGCGAGCGAATCGCTTCGGCCAATCGCGTCTCGTGCCGCCAGTTGCGCCACAGATAAAATCGTTCGTTGTCGGCAAGTACGAACGGCGTGAACGCCGCGCCGTCGCCGACCCACGCGTGCGAGCGCAAAGCCGACACGTCGATATCATCGTTCGACAACGCCGCACACGAATGTCCCTGCCCTTCATCGCGCAGTGCTTCGAATGCGGCGCGGGCGAGCACGTCGGATCCGCTGCGCGCGCGAACCCAGCGGGCGAACGTGTGATCGACGGTGCGTTCTGTCGGACTGTTCATGCCGTTACTCCCGAGAACGCCGCATCGAGCGCTTCGATCAACGCACTCGGCCAGCGGCGGCGCCACACGCCGCCATCGGCGAGTCCCACCGCGCGAACGAAGAGATACCAACTGTCGCCCAAATGGGTATCGGCCGTATAGCCGTCCAGACGTCCGCGCAAATATCGATGCAGCGCGACGGTATAGATCAGCGCTTGCAGCGGATAGTGGTGTTGGACCATCGCCGCGTCGAGCGGCGCGGGGCCGTAGTCGCGCAGACGATTGCCGAGCCAGTTCGTCTTGTAGTCGAGCACGTGATAGCGGCCGTCGAACACGAAGATGAGATCGGCGAATCCGGTGAGCATGCCGCTGAGAATTCGCGACGACAGCGTTGGCGAAATTGCAGCGCCGACGCCGTGCCGGGCGCAGATGTCGCGCAAATCCTCCATCGACACAGCGTCGACGGGAAACTGGAACTCGAATTCACTGATCGAGTCTGCGTCATCCAGCCCGATCAAACGCAAACCATCGCCGAGATCGCTGTATCGCACGCGATCGACCATATGCCCGACCGCTTCGATCGAATCGATGCCCGGCGTGGCGCGCATGCCGAGTGCGGACAGATGCCGCGCCAGGAAATCGCGATGCCGCGGCCACACCGGCTCGTTCGGCGCCGTCTCGAGAATCTCGTGCAACGCGTTGCCGAAATGTCGCCCGCGCCATGCATCGAGGCTGAGCAATGTCGCGTCGGCGGCGAGTTGCACGTCTTCCTCCGCCGCGATTTCGCGCTCGACATCCAACTCCGTTTCGATCTCGTCCGACGCGGCGCTTTCCTCACTGACGAGCGCTGTGTGTTTCGTCAAACTGCTGAAACTGTGCAGCCACTGGAACGGACGCGGCGCCGGCAGCGGACGACGAACGACGGGCGCATCTTGCGAACCATCCGATGGCGCGAAACGCGCGAATGCACCGTCGAACGGCGCGACGATGGCGATGCCGCCGCAGTGTTCCGCCATCGCCGGCAGCGACGCCTCGCCGGGCGGCAATCCGAGGCGCGTCTGCGTCTGATGGATCAGCACATCGAGCGCCGCGGTCTTGCACGCATCCGCACCGAATGCCGGAGGACCGTTACGATCTGTCCAATATAAATGCACGGCATACTTCGCCCGCGTGATGGCGACGTACAGAAGCCGCAGCCGCTCCTGCAACGCTTCTTGAAAATGAGCGGCGACGTGATCGTCGAATCGATCCGAACCGAGATCGACCCAAGCCCTACCATCGTCGTCATGGAAATTCAGCACCTTCGGCGCATGTGCTCCTGTGCGATCGCCGACGCGCCACGCGAACGGCACGAACACGATGGGAAACTGCAATCCCTTCGCCGCGTGCACGGTCATCAATTGCACGCGCGCCGCGTCGCTTTCGACGCGCAGCCGGCGCGCCTTCGCTGCGTCGATGTCATCGTCGCCGTCCTCGCGCCGCAACACGACGAGCCGGTTGTAAGCCGATTCGAGTCCACGTCGTACATCGTCGTCCGCACCGAGCAATTCGCCGAGATGGCGTAGATCGGTGACGATGCGCTCGCCGCCCGGCAGCGATAGCAATCGCGCGGCCTGTTGCGCGATGACGGCTTGAATGAGCGCCTGCGCGCCGGCCGAACCTGCCAACGCGTGCCATTGCGCGAAGCGTTCCAGTTCGCGCTCGAAACGTTCTTCGTCGTCCTGCCAGGCGCGAACGTCGGCGAATGTGGCGCCGAGCAGCCGTGTGCACAGCGCACCGCGCACGGCGCGTTCGTCGCTGTAGTTGAGCACCGCGTACAACAGCAGTTCCAGATCGCGCGCCACGTCGGCATCGAACACGCTGCCGCGTCCGGTGCCGACGCACGGAACGTTGCGTTCGCCGAGTCGTTTGCGCAGCGCCTCGATCTCGTGATTGGTGCGCGTCAGCACGGCGATGTCGCCGGGCCGAACCGGTTCGTCTCCGATCGCGAAATGCGCATCGTTCAACAGCTCGACGATACGATTCGCGCAATCGTCGAGCGCGCGCTCATCGAACGCGCCAACGGCACTGTCGCCCTCACGCGAGAAGCGATGAACGAACAACGGACGGGTCACCACGTTGCCATCGCTTGCGAATGGCGTGCGATCGGCGGTTCCGCTCGGCTGCGCTTCGCGGTAGCGTATCTCGTCATTGTCAAAGCCGCCGTCGGTCGCGGCATACAGCGCGTTGACGGCGCGGATCAGCGGCGCGCCGGAACGTTGATTGACGGTGAGCGCGAATGCTTCGTCGGCACCGCGCCGCGCACGCAGATACGCCGCCAGATCGCCGCCGCGGAATCCATAAATCGCCTGTTTCGGATCGCCGATCATCGCCAGCAGCCCGCGTGCCGCGCCATCACCGTCGCGATAGATGCGATTGAAAATATCGAACTGGCGCGCGTCGGTGTCCTGAAACTCGTCGATGAGTGCCGCGGGAAAAGCGCGGTACAACGTGTCGGAAAAAAAACCGGAGGCGCGGTCGGAACACAGACGCGAATGCACATTGTCGATCAGCATCGAAAACGTCTGCACGCCGCGTTCGCGAGCGCGTCGAGGAATCTCGGCGCGGCAAAACGCGAGTGCTTCGCGCAGCACGACCGCACGCGACGAGCGCATGCCCGGCTTCGCCGCGACGCGAATGCGTTGCATCAAGAGAATGACGGTATGTTGCATCAAAACGCCGCGTCCTTTGACGGACAACTGTTTCGCGAGCTGATCCGCATCGAAGCAATCGGCGCTCGTGCCGCGCAGCAACTCGACGACATCGCCATTCGACCGAAGCAACTCGGCGCAGTCCGACAAGCGGCTGCGCAATTTCGCGTTGATGCGCGCGAAAAGCGAACCGTCTGCGGCCAGCGACTCCATTGCATCGAGATGCTCGATTGCGCGCAATGCGATCACGTCGCGTTCCAGAATCGCCGCATCGCCGAGCGGCACGAACGACGCGTCGACGCGCAGCAGACCGCGTAAATCCGCCGTCAGCGCGTCGATGCCTTTCTCGATGACGGTCGCGCTTTCGAGAGAATCCATCGCGCTACTCAGATAACGGCGGCGCCAGAAATCCTCGACGCATTCGCGCAGCAGACTCTCTTCATCGACGAGCTGTTCGGGCAACAACGCCGCGCCGCTTTCGATCGGGTGATCGCGCAGGATGCGTTGACACAATGAATGAATCGTTCCGATCGGCGCGCGATCGAGATCGGCGCGCGCGAGTTGTACGCGGCGCAGCGCCTGCACGCGCGCCGCGTCGTCCGGACACAATGAGAGTACCCATGCGCTCAGGACGTCATCGTCTTCTTGCGTCTGTTTGAGTCGATGCTCCGCCTCGACGAGGCGTGCACGCAGTCGATCGCGCAATTCCTGCGCGGCGCGATCGGTGAATGTGGCGACGAGGATTTGTTCGACACGCAGTCCCTGTTCGAGAAGCAGACGCAGGAAAACCAGGCCGATCGTGAACGTCTTGCCCGTGCCCGCGCTCGCCTCGATGAGCACGCGGCCGCGCAGCGGCATCGATTTCCAGTCGAGCGGCGAGCTGTCGACCGTCATGCGTCGTCTCGCGTGCCGGTGCGGACGAGCACGGTTTGATCCGGATCGAGGATGCGGCTGATCCAGCGATTGGTCGCGACGAATTTCTCGTGCGCATGCGAGGCGTGCTTGAGGAACTCCGAGTCGCGCGCGGCAAGCGCGGCGTAACCCGGCTCGAAACCCGCCTCGCCTTTCTGACGCGGACCGTTGCCTTCCCATGCTTTGCGTGCTTCCGCATCGCGACGCTCGTCAGCGGGCGCGCTGCTCCATGCCCACGCAGTCTTGGGAAAGAATAGCGGCGGCGCGTTTGTCGCGTGACGCGTCATGTTCAGCAATTCGCCGAGTCCGGCCCGAAGTTGCCGCGGATCTTGCGAGACAATCGCATCGATCAGCTTTGGCGCACGTGGATTTTTCGCGCCGTCGGCGCATTCGAACACGTCGGCGCGCAAAACGTTCGGTTGCGACAACCGCAGCACGGCCCAATCGACGTAGAACGGAACGAGATCGCGAAAATCCATCGCGCCGTGCGGCTTCGCATGGAACACGTGCAGCGTGCCGTCGGGCTGACGAAAAACAGTGTCGACTGTGCCGACGAGCCGCGCGTCGCCGATCGGCAAATCGATCGCGACGACGACCGGTTCCGAGTCACCAAGCTGTTTATGTTTCAGCGTAAGCATCGGCTGCACGCGCGCACGCATGCGCGCATACGCGCGCGCGCCGACTTCGCCACCGGGAAGCGCACCGGATCGCGCCAGCCATGCAGGTGCGGCATCGGGCAAGCGCTGCAAGCCGTCGTCCCACGCGCGGTCGAGCAACTGTGCTTCGAACCGCTCGCGCTTTTCCGTGGAGGCCGTCATCGGTTCGCGGTCGAGCAATGCATCGTCGCCGAGCGCGTCGAGTCCGATGCCGAACGTGTCGCGCAATCGTGCGCGCGATGGATCACGCCAGAACGCCTTGAGTGATTTCAGCGATACGTTGTTCGATTCCGGAGCCCTGGCAGGCGCGTCGTCATCGACGTCGACGAACGATGGCGAGGTACGCGCGTCGCCGGTCGGTACCGCATAGGCCGCGTCGAATGAAAACAATTGCGCACCGCGCGCGTAATAGCGATTGTCGAACGGCTGCAACGGGTGGTGGATCAGCCACGGCCGCGCATCGGCAGGCGATTGCTGCTGCACGCTGAACTGATCGTCGAGGAATTCGAGCAACTCCGACAACGGCGACGCGGGATTGCGGCGGCTGCCGTCGGCGATGTCTTCACCGAGGTAACTCACGTGCAGATGTTGCCGCGCAGCCATCAATGCTTCGAGAAACAGGTAACGATCTTCGTTGCGCGTGTCGCGGTCGCCACGGCGCGGATACGTCTGCATGCGATTGAGTCCGCTGTCGCTGGCGATGCGCGGATACTCGCCTTCGTTCATGCCGAGCAGGCAGACGACGCGAAACGGAATCGAACGCTGCGGCACCAATCCGCAGAACGTGACACCGCCGAGCAGGAATGGCTGGCGTTCGGAAATCGCATCGAGTGCGCCGCGCACGACATCGCGAACGACGCTCCACGGCAGATTTTCACCGCCGAGCGCGTCGTCCTGATCGCCCAGCGCGGCGATGGTGCGGCGCAGTTGACTCATCGCGGTGTCTTCGACGTCATCGCGAACATCGATGGCGAACAATGCGTCGACCAGATCGAGCAGCCAAACGCTCCATGCCGCCAGCGGCCGTTCGATGGCCAGATCGTCGCGCAGATCGCGCAGCGTTTCGATGAAGCGGTCCAGCCGGCCTATCGCGTCGATGTCATTGCCCGATACACCTGCCACTGGAAGCACGCCGTCGACCAACGTTTCACCGGTGTCGTCGCCGGCGATCATTCCCGCGTACAGTCGATCGAAACCGAACATCCATGTGTTCGCATCGATCGGCGCGCCGCCGACCTGCTCTTTCATGCGCGCATCGAGTCCCCACGCGACGCGCGCCTGGCGCAACCACGGCTCCAGCCGCGAACGCGTTTCTTCGCTCAGGCCGAACCGGCGCGCGATGGCGGCGACATCGAGCAGATCGATGACGTCGCTGACGCGAAAACGGCTCTCGCCGAGATCGAGAAGTTTCGAAAATCCGGTGAACAACGCGTGCGTTCCGGCAAGCGCCACGTCGGCCAGATGCCAGGGGATTTGCGCGGCGTCGTCGCTGTAGCGCGCCGGCGGCCCGAACACGGACGGCAGAAACGGCGCGTAGGCTGCGATGTCCGGCGCCATCACGACGATATCGCGCGGCTGCAGCGACGTGTCGTCGGCGAGGAAGCCGAGCAGCTGATCTTTCAGAACTTCAAGCTCGCGCAAGCGTGTGTGACACGCGTGCACGCGCAAACTCGTGTCGCGCACCGCGGGTTTGCTGGCATTGCGAACATAGTCGGGTTCAAGAACACGGATGCTCGTCTGCAATGCATCGAGCAGATTCGATGCCGTTTCCGGCACATCGCCTTCGTCGAGCGCATCGCGATGTTCGCCGGCATCGTCCAACGCGAGCGAAAAATCCTGGCCGACACGTCCCAGCGACGCGAGCAGCGGATGGCCGACGTCGAAATAAAGCGACTCGGCGTCGGCCGTCGCCAGAACGCTGCGTTTTTTCCTCAGATAATCCCAATGCTCGCGGCAGGGATCCGGAAAGTACACATGTACACTTCGATGCGCCGCGACGGCGCGCAGGCATTCGAGAACGTCGGGCGCAAGATGGCTGACGCCGAAGACGTGGAGCGGAAGCGATTCGCCGTCGCCGTTTTTGGCGAGTTCGGCGACAAGCAGTTCTTTACGCTCCGCGCGATGCGGCTTATCGATGTGTTTGCGCACCGTGCGCCACAGGCCGGCCTGCCAATCCTTCGTTTCGGCGCCCCGCTCCCACGCGAGAATCGTCTCGGGCCGATAGACCAGATATTGAGTGAACACATCCGCCAGATGCGCCGCGAGTTGAAAGCGGCGCCGTTCACTGTCGTTGCCGCCGATGTAATTTTCGATTGCGGCAGCCCGCGAAGACGCCAACGCGCGGTAGATATGCCAGCGCAGCGACTCGGTATTGTAATCGCCGGCGACGAGCGCCTCGTCGCCGAGAACGCGCTTGGCCGTCTGCTGCAGCCACTGCCACGGCAATTGAGTATCGAAGTTTGCTGCGATACCGGCGGGCGAAATTCTCGCGATGATCTGCAGCAGCCAACGACGCATGCCCGCATGCGGAATGACGATGGCTTGCGGCGCCAGCGGATTGGACGGACGATCACGACGCAACAGATCAATCAATTCGTCGGCGAGCCGTTCGGTTCGGCTCGCGCGGTGCACGATCAGGGAATTCATGCGCGCATGATACGCAGGCGGCGTCTCATGCGCTGCGATCATCGGCGATGACTATTCGCGCCAATATGGATGGCGGTAGGGACGCCCGCGCTCGACCACAACCGGCACGGCACCGGCATCGAAACGCACATGCACGAATCCGGAGTCGGCTGTGTTTAGGGTGGCGATGTCGTGCTCCGCATACCGCGCGACGATATCCGGATTGGGGTGATGGAAACGATTCAAATAACCGGCCGAGAAAACCGAAAGGACGGGTTGCAACGCATCGAGGAACGCGTCGCTCGATGATGTTTTGCTGCCGTGATGTGGCGCCTGCAAGACGACATGCGACGCTGCAGGTTCGAGCGCGGATGCGATTGCGTCTTCGACCGTCGCGGTGATATCGCCCGTCAGCACGAGTTCGTTTTCTCCGCTGCGGATGTCCAGCACGCAGCAGCGGTCATTGCCGATTTTATCGAGTGGCGGCGTAGGACTGACGATACGAAACGTCACGCCATCCCAATCCCATTGTTCGCCGGCAATACATTGGCTCGCGGAGATTTGCAGCCGTTCCGGTTCGCCCGATTCGATGGTCATGCGCGGAAATGCCGCGTCTACGGACGCAGCGCCGCCTGCGTGATCGCTGTCGCCGTGACTGATGATCATGCGATCGGGATGATCGATGCCGAGTGCACGCAGCGCCGGCACGACAGCCGCGTCGCCGAGATCGAAACCGGACGGATAGCGCGGACCGGCGTCGTAAATCAACGTGTGGTGCGCGGTTCGCACGATCATCGCCAAGCCTTGTCCGACGTCCAGCACGTACGCGTCGAACGCGCCATTGCGCAGTTCCGTTTCTTCGGGAACCAGCAACGGCAGCAGCAGGCATGCGCCAATCAACCGTGCTGGCACGCCGCGCGGTTGCAACAGCCAGAACGCACCGATCATCGCCAGTACGAGTGCGAAGACACCGGGTTCCGGAAAATACCAAAGTGCGCCGGGCATCTGCGCGAATTTTTCGAGCACGAACCACAACGCATCGAGAACGTGTCCGACCAACGCAAGCAGGGGAAAGCCGGCGGCCGGTGAGATGATGGCAATCAACGCGGCGAGCACGCCGACGGGCAAGACGAAAAAGCAAATCACCGGAACGGCGAAAAGATTAGCGAGAGGTCCGATCAGCGAGCTTTGACCGAAGAACCAGATTCCGAGCGGCAGAAGACCGATGCTCGCGATGCCTTGCGAACGCAGCAGGTTTTTCCAGCCATGCTGTCGTACCGTGGAATCGTGCAGACAAAACATCAACCAACCGACGCCGACGAACGATAGCCAGAATCCAGAACTCAGCACGCACAGCGGATCGGCGATCAACAACACGATGACGGCCAACGCCAGCGCATGCACGGGCGCTCGCGCGCGCCGCGAGAGATTCGCGACGAGCAGCGCGCCGATCATGATCAGTGCGCGGCGCGTCGGCAGCCCGAAGCCAGCGATAAATGCGTAGGCGACGGCGAACGTGAGACTCGCGACGGCTTCGAGTAGCGGCGCCGGCCAGCGCAGCGTTAACCGCGGCGCAATCTTCCAGAGCAATCGCATCAGTCCGACGCCGAAACTTGCGAACAGGGCGATGTGCAATCCGGAAATCGCGATCAGGTGCGGAATGCCGGTGGCGCGCGCGATCGTCCATTCGTCTTCGTTCATCGCGTGCTGATCGCCGAATGCGAGTGCGCGCAGCAGATCCGCGCTGGTGTTTTCACCCAGTGCAGCGACGATGGTGTCGCCGATGCGCGCGCGCAATCCGTCGATGCAAAGTGCGTTTGTATTCAACAGCGTGTCGTCGTCCGATTCGCGCACCGAACCCGTAGCGACGATGCCGCGTTCGAGCGCGTAACGTTCCGCATCGAATCCGCCGGGATTGATCGTTCCGCGCGGACGTTTGAGGTGCACGTGCAATCGCCAATGCTCGCAGGCGTGGATGTTTTGATTGACGTCGTACCAGCCGAGCCGGATGAGTCCGCGAAACGGAATAGCGTCGCCATCGCGCGAGGTTGCATCGACCACGAACTCGAAGTGCGTACCGTCATCGAGCGCGCGCGGCAAATCGTGGACGGAACCGACGACGATCAGATCCTCGTTTTCCAGAGATCTTGGCAACCGTTCGGACAGCGCGATGTCGGCGCGAAACGCCGTCCATGCGATGCCGACGACAACGATGCCGGCCGATCGCAAACGTGGTATCGACATGCAAAGCGCCATGCCGATGAGCGCGATGAGCACATCGATCGATCGCGGCGGCAATGCGGAAAAGGTTTGCACGATCAGCGCGCCGACAAGAAACGCGGCTGCCATCGATGGACGCAACCAGTGCGGCAAACCAACCTTCATCGTGAGCGCCGCGGCGCGCACGTTGCTCTCCCCGGCGACGCTCACGCCGCGATCAGGTCGGCGTCGGGCTCAGATCGCGGAGTTCACCATCGTGAAGTTCGAGCACGCGATCCATGCGCCGGGCCAATCGCACATCGTGGGTGACGAGCACGAAGCTCGTCCCGATTTCGCGATTGAGTTCTAACATCAGCGCATACACATGCGCCGCATTTTTTTCGTCGAGGTTGCCGGTGGGTTCATCGGCGAGCACGCACGCGGGCCGCGTGACGAGCGCGCGCGCGACGGCGCACCGCTGCCGTTCGCCGCCGGACAACTCGCCGGGTTTGTGTTCGAGACGTTTGGCCAGACCGACGCGTTCGAGCAATGCCGCGGCGGCGCGTTGCGCATCGGCAATCGGCGTACCTCGAATCAGCAGCGGCATCGACACGTTTTCGAGCGCCGTGAATTCCGGCAGCAGATGATGGAATTGATAGACGAACCCGAGCGACCGATTGCGCACGACGCCGCGTTCGCGATCGGATAGTTTCGATAAACTCCTTCCGCCCACTTCCACGTCGCCCGCGCTTGGCGTATCCAGTCCGCCGAGAATATGCAGCAGCGTGCTCTTGCCGGTACCGGAAGCGCCGACGATGGCCATCGTCTTGCCGTGTTCGAGCGCGAAAGTCACGTTGCGCAGCACATCCGTGCGCAGACTGCCTTCGCTGTAGGTTTTGGCAATGCCGCTTGCGCTCAGCACGGCGGCGTTCGTTGCCGGCGCGACGTCATTCATAACGCAGTGCCTCGGCCGGTGCCGTCTTCGATGCACGCCATGCCGGATACAGCGTGGCAAACAGGCAGAACACGAATGCGATCAGCGCTATCCAGCCGACGTCGTGCCAGTGCATGTCGGACGGCACTTCGCTGATGTAATAGACGTCGGCGGGAAGAAATTCGACATGGAACGTGTGCTCGATCCATTTCACGAGTCCCGGCAGGTTGATCGCCAGCAGCACGCCGCCGAACACGCCGAGCAATATGCCGAATGCGCCGACGATGATGCCCTGGATCATGAAGATGCCCATCACGCTGCCGGGTGAAATGCCGAGCGTGCGCAGGATGGCGATATCGGCCTGTTTGTCGGTGACGAGCATCACCAGTGTGGAAACCAGATTGAACGCGGCCACCGCGACGATGAGCGAAAGGATGATGAACATCACTTTCTTTTCCATCGACACGGCGCTGAAGAAATTGGCGTGTTCGTCGCGCCAGTCATTCACCCGGTAATATTTTCCGAGATCCTGCGCGAGTTCGCGGCCGACTTCCCACGCCTTGAACATGTCGTCGAGCTTCAGCCGGATGCCGGTTGGTCCGTCTTGCTGATAAAGGCGTTCGGCATCCTGCATGTCGATCACGGCGAGGCCGTCGTCGTATTCCTGAAATCCCGCCGAGAAGATCCCGACGACATCGAAACGTTTCGCGCGCGGCATCGCGCCGACGGGTGTGACGCTGATATCGTCCGTGAACGCGGTGACTTTGTCGCCGACGTCGACACCCAGCTTCATCGCCAATTCGTTGCCGAGGATGATGCCGAACGAACCCGGCTTCAGATCGTTGAGTTTGCCGCGGATCATTTTCTTGTCGAGATCGGAAACGGTCGGTTCCAGTTTCGTGTCGACGCCGTGGATGATCGCCGGTGCGTTGCGTTCGCCGCGCAGCAATGCCTGTCCTTCGACATACGGTGCGGCGCCCAACACGTGCGGATTTTTCTTCGCGACATCGACAGCGTGCGGCCAGTCGTGGACAGGTTCGTTCACGCCCGAAATCGTCGCGTGCGCGACCATGCCGAGAATACGGCTGGTCAATTCCTTCTCGAATCCGTTCATCACGGAGATGACGACGATAAGCGCCATCACGCCTACGGCGAGCCCGAGCATCGAGATCATCGAGATGAACGAAATGAAATGATTGCGTCGCTTGGCGCGCGTATAGCGCAAGCCGATGAACAACTCGAGCGGACGAAACATCGGTAGGAAAATCCATTTCGGAAGCGAGACGACGCAGCGGAAACGCTGCATCGCAACCTGTCGCGGCATGCGCAGGTTGCCCGATGAACCAAGCGACTGCAAGCGCTTCGCGCAACGGAATACAGGTTGCTGAACAATTACTAAACTGATCGGTCTTGCAATGGAACGTTCCGTCTCCATCTGTCATCCGACGACAGGATCGGCGCATGTGATCGCATCGATTGGAATCTGTTGTTCTTTCTCACTACGTTTGTTGGAGTAAGCAATGAAAAATACAATTCTCGCCATCGCCCTCGCAGCGTCCGCATTCGCACTGCCCGCCATCAGCCATGCCGATAGTTCGGACAACGGCAACGGCGGATTCTTCGTCAACGGCAACGTCGGCCAATCCGATCTGGACAAAGGTCTCTACAACGATCACGACACCGGTTACGGTGCGAACGTCGGTTATCGCTGGGCGTTCAGCCCGAATGTCGCCATCGGTGTCGAAGGCGGCTACACGAAGCTCGGTACGTTCGATCCGAAGGAAAATTCCGATATCGCCGGCACGTTCCCACGCGCAAGTGTCGAAGGCTGGAATCTGGGTCTCAACGGTCATTTCAACCTGAGTCCGAACTGGTACGTCAGCGCGCGCGGCGGCTATTTCCGCAGCGATGTCAAAGGCGAGACGTTTCCGTCAATCGCAACAGCAACATTTGTCGATGCGACCAGCAACAAGTATTACGCGGGCGCCGGCTTCGGTTACGACTTCAGCAAGAACGTCAGCGTCGGCCTCAACTACGACTACTACAAGACGGACACGGACGGATTGCAACTCGATCCGCGCCTCATTTCGGTGAGCGGCGAATACCGCTTCTGATTTTATCGTTTCTGATCAAGACGGAACTCTCCAAGGAGCCACAGGGCACGGATGCGTTATCGGCCCGGCGCGCAGGAAGCGCGCCGGGTTTTTTTATGCGCGCGATATTTCGGCGTTGCGCGAGAGGCGCACCCGTAAAAGACGGCGTGTTTCCGCATCGGAGTTGTCCGGCGCGAGAATCAGATCGATACGCCGATTGTTGTTGTCGCGCAGATTGAGGACGATCCACGCGCCACGAATGGCCGAACCGACGAGTTCCGCAACGTTTTCCTCGCCGTCGGCGAACGCAAGGCGCCAATAGCCTGCAACATGCCACACGGCGCGGCGCGGCGCCGAACGGAGCAGCCGTTGCGTGGCGATCGACACGTAACCCAGCGCGAGAACGCCGAAAAATAATTTCGCGGCGAAGCTCATTGCGCATAACGTTAATGCGAGCATCGCCAACAGCACGACGCCCACGATCGCTGCAATCATCAAACGGGACGGACGATAGTCAAACGCAACGGCTGGAACGGATTTCATCGATGATGCGCTTCCATGCGCCGTTGCCAGGCTCGCTGCGGCCGCTGAGCCAATTCCACAAATCGGGGTCTTGCTCATCGAGCAAAGTGGAAAATGCCGCTTTTTCCACATCGCCGGATTGCGCATAGCGCGCGTCGAGATACCACGTCAGCAATTGATCGAGCTCGCGCATGCCGCGCCGGCAATTCCAGCGCAGACGCGATTCTGCCCCGCTCATCGCGCCAGGCCGATCGCCAGCACGATCCAGAACGCGCACAACGTGAAGAAGCTGGCGACGAATGCGTAGAAACGATGTTTCACGCGGTTGTACGTGCAATGGATGTAGCTGTGCACGATGCGCGCCGCCACGAACAGCCACGCCAAGGCCAGCGTGAGCGAATTGACCTGTCCGGTTTGCGCGGCGATGACGAGTCCAAGATAAAACAGCACCGGCAATTCGAACAGGTTGCGGAAATTGTCCGCACCGCGGCTGTCGCTGAGTTTCTCGGCCATGTCTCTCGACGTGGCGACGGATTGCAACCGGATCTTTTCGCGTCTGATCTGCGCGATGCGCAAGCGGAACATGCGTATGGCCACAACGAACGTAAGCGCGGCCATGGCGACCGCGGGCCAATACATCAGGCGGATGTCCAACGCCGTCAAACGCCTTTGCGCTCGACCAGCAACTGCTTGATCTCGCCGATCGCTTTCGCGGGATTCAGCGATTTCGGACACGTCTTCGCGCAGTTCATGATCGTGTGGCAGCGATAAAGCTTGAATGGGTCTTCGAGGTCGTCGAGCCGCGCGCCCGTGTCTTCATCGCGCGAATCGGCGATCCAGCGATAGGCCTGCAACAGAATCGCCGGGCCCAGATAGCGATCACCGTTCCACCAGTAGCTCGGACACGACGTCGAACAGCACGCGCAAAGTATACATTCGTACAAACCGTCGAGCTTGGCGCGGTCTTCCTTCGATTGCAGGCGTTCGGAATCCGGCGGCGGCGCGCTTTGCGTGCGGATCCATGGCTTGATGGACGCGTATTGCGCGTAGAAATGCGTCATGTCCGGCACGAGATCCTTCACCACCGGCATGTGCGGGAGCGGATAAATCTTCACGTCGCCTTTGCAGTCGTCGATGGCCTTCGTGCACGCCAGCGTATTCGTGCCGTCGATGTTCATCGCGCACGAGCCGCAGATGCCTTCGCGGCACGAACGGCGGAACGTGAGCGTGGCGTCGATCTCGTTCTTGATCTTGATCAGCGCGTCGAGAACCATCGGCCCGCACGATGCCATGTCGACTTCGTATTCGTCGATGCTCGGGTTCTGCGCGTCGTCCGGATTCCAGCGGTAGATGCGGAACGTGCGGACCGTCTTCGCATCCTTTTTCGCGGGATACTTCTTGCCCTTCCGCACTTTCGAATTTTTCGGGAGCGTGAATTCGGCCATGAGTTCTTCTCGCTTGTCATTCCCGCGAAAGCGGGAAACCAGTGACTTTGATTGGTAGCCAATAGCGCAAGACGCTGGATTCCCGCTGTTGCGGGAATGACGCCAGCGGCATGCGCGCGCGCAGCATTAGTACGTCCTCGCCTTCGGCGGCACCGGATCGACTTCTTTCGTCATCGTTTCCATGTGCACGGGGCGGAAATCGAAACTGGTTTTGCCTTTTTCGTCGACGCTGACGAGCGTGTGTTTCATCCAGTTCTTGTCGTCGCGATCCTTGAAATCCTCGCGTGCGTGCGCGCCGCGACTTTCGGTGCGCTGTTCGGCCGAATGCATGGTCGCGACCGCCTGCCCGAGCAAATTCTGCAGTTCGAGCGTCTCGATCAAATCGGAATTCCAGACCAGCGAGCGGTCGGTAACGCGCACATCCGCAAACGAATCGAATGCGGCGGAAATTTTCTGGCTGCCTTCCCTGAGCGTTTCGCCGGTGCGGAAAACGGCGGCGTCTTTTTGCATCACGCGCTGCATGGTGTTGCGCAGATCCGCCGTCGGCGTACTGCCGTTCGCGTTGCGCACGCGGTCGAAATTCGAAATGGCCTTGTCGCTCGCCGATGCAGGCAATTCCATGTGGCGCGCACCGGGCGTGACGATTTCCGCGATTCGATTCGCCGCAGCGCGGCCGAAGATGACCAGATCGAGCAGCGAATTGGAACCGAGGCGATTCGCGCCATGCACGGAGACGCATGCCGCTTCGCCGACCGCGAACAAACCAGGCACGATCTTGTTCGCATCGTCGCCGGACTTGATGACGACTTCGGCGTGATAGTTGGTAGGAATGCCGCCCATGTTGTAGTGCACGGTGGGCAGAACCGGGATCGGGTCTTTCGTCACGTCGACATTTGCGAAAATGCGCGCCGTTTCGGAAATTCCGGGCAGACGTTCGTGGATCACGTCGGAACCGAGATGCATCAGGTTCAGATTGATGTGATCCTTGTGCTCGCCGATGCCGCGGCCTTCGCGGATCTCGATCGTCATCGCGCGGCTCACCACGTCGCGCGACGCGAGATCCTTCGCGTTCGGCGCGTAGCGTTCCATGAAACGCTCGCCTTTGCCGTTGGTGAGATAACCGCCCTCGCCGCGCACGCCCTCAGTAATGAGGCAACCCGCGCCATAAATCCCGGTGGGATGGAATTGCACGAATTCCATGTCCTGCAATGGAAGACCGGCGCGCAACATCATGCCGCCGCCGTCGCCGGTGCAGGTGTGCGCGGACGTCGCGGAAAAATAGGCGCGACCGTAGCCGCCTGTCGCGAGCACGATTGCATGCGCGCGGAACAGATGCAGCGTACCTTCCGACATGTTGAGCGCCAGCACACCGCGGCAGGCACCTTCTGAATCCATGATCAAATCGAGCGCGAAATATTCGATGAAGAATTGCGCCTGATGCTTCAATGCCTGTTGATACAACGTGTGCAGCATGGCGTGACCGGTGCGGTCGGCGGCCGCACAGGTGCGCTGCGCGGTGCCCTTGCCGTAATGCGTGGTCATGCCGCCGAACGGGCGCTGATAGATTTTGCCGGCGTCGGTGCGGCTGAACGGTACGCCGTAGTGCTCGAGCTCGATTACCGCCTTCGGCGCGTTTTTGCACATGTACTCGATCGCGTCCTGATCGCCGAGCCAATCCGATCCTTTGATGGTGTCGTAGAAATGAAAGCGCCAATCGTCTTCGCCCATATTGCCGAGCGCGGCGGAAATACCGCCCTGCGCTGCGACAGTGTGCGAGCGCGTGGGAAATACTTTCGTCAGACACGCGGTGTTGAGACCTCGTTCGGCCAGGCCGAATGTCGCGCGCAATCCCGCGCCGCCCGCACCGACGACGACGACGTCGTATTCATGCTGCTGAATCTCGTAGGCCTTCATCGGAGTGCTCATGCCAGCGCCACCTGAATCACCGCGAGAATGGAGGCGACGGCGCCGATCACGCACAGGAACTTGACCAGAAGTTGCGCGGCGATTTCCAGCCACGTCGCATGCACATAGTCTTCAATGACCACCTGCAGACCGAGTTGCGTATGCCAGAACGTCGCACCGACGAACACGATCATCAGCAGCGCCTGTATCGGCTGATGCAGCATGGCGCGCGCGTTCGCGTAGTCGCTGTGCACGAGCACGAGCACGAACCACACGAACCAGATCGTCAGCGGAATCAGGGCCACCGCCGTCACGCGCTGGACGACAAAGTGATGCGTGCCGCTCCTGGACGATCCCCAGCCGCGCACGCGCTTGAGCGGCGTTTTCAGATCGGAATGTTTGGGAATGCCGCCGCTGGTACTCATGCGGCGCCACCGGTGAGCACGAATGCCCAGATCAGGACGGTCAATGCGAGGCTGGCCGCCACGACGGTCCAGCCCGTCGCGTACGCGCGCGGAATTTCGAATCCCCAACCGATGTCCCACACCAGATGCCGGATGCCGTTGCACAGATGAAAGAACAGCGACCACGTCCAGCCCACGAGCAGAACCAAGCCGACAGGCGACATGCACAAGGCACGGACGCTGTCGTAACTTTCGGCGCCGGCCGCGAGTGCGATGAGCAGCGCGCACAAAAGGATTGTGCCGACCGACAGCGCGACGCCCGTCGCGCGATGCAGGATCGACAGCGTCATCGTGAGCTGCCAGCGGTAGATACCCATATGCGGCGACATCGGCCGCTCATTCCGTTTCAAGACAGGCGTTGCTATGTTGTCCATGGCTGGCCTTTAGAAATCGATGCAGCGACCGTTCTTTTCCCAATCGCCGTAGCGCGTCGGGTCCAATCCTCCGCGCCCGCCGATTTCCGCGGGAACGTTCGCGGAGTGCTCGGATTTTTTCTGGACCGGCGTGCCGTCCGATGACGATTCATTCTGCGGAAGAGCGGCTTCAGGCATCATCGGTAACGTAAACATCCCGGTGTCGACGTTGAAATGCGGCAAACGCAATCGTATGTACGATTGAACGCCGCCTGGCCCCACAAGTATATAAGTATCCGCTGACTTATGCCGATCAAATTGTCGCCGATGGCGCTGTTGGAGCTGACCGGACCCGATGTGGTGGCATTCGCGCAGGCGCAATTCAGCAATGACGTGCCGTCGCTGGCGGACGGACATTGGCAATGGAACGCGTGGTTGTCGCCGCAGGGCCGCGTCCGGTTTTTCTTCCACCTGCTTCGCGACGATGCGCAACGGCTGCGGTTGCTGCTGCGAGGCGGCGATCCGGCCGCACTGCGCGATTCGTTGCAGCGATTCGTCCTGCGATCTAAAGTGCAGATTCGCGTTGCCGACGATCATGTATACGGAGTCGAACGGACAGCGGAACTCCACGGCGACGCGCCGAGCGGCGATTCCATCGCAACACGAGCAGGCGCGAGCGTCATCGCGCTGGGCGCGGAGCGTTACATATGCATCTCGCCGCAGCAGGCGACCGATGACACGTCGCGATGGGTCCTCGCCGACATCCGGGACGGATTTCCGACCGTCGCACGCGAGCTCGAGGACGCCGCGTTGCCGCAATGGCTCGGTTTGGATCGCTTGGGCGCGGTGAGCGTGAAAAAAGGCTGCTATCCCGGTCAGGAAATCATGTCGCGCCTGCACTTCAAAGGTGGCAACAAGCGCAGTTTGTATCGATTGGCGATCGACACGGCGACCGTACCGGGCGCCGCGTGGCCGATCGCATTGCGCGGCGAATCGGCTCATGCCGGTCAAATCGTGATGGCAGCGCGTGCCGACAGCGGGCGCTGCGAAGCGCTGGCGATTCTCGCGCATGCCGCCGACGGTAAACCGCTCGATCTCGGCGCGGAGCTCGTTGCGAACATCGAGGTACTTCAACGCTTCGAGTAGTTGCGTTCCGCCCAGCCGGATACGACCGGCGCAGCAAACGCCGAAATCATTTTTACGCCAAAATGAATAATGAAACTTTGCGGACAAATACACTTTTGCCATAATTGCATTCGTTGCATTCCAGACATTCTTTAAACGTATACTTTTGCCGTTTAACAAATCGGCCGGCGCCGCTCGTTTTGCTTTCGTTCAGGAAAAACACGCTTTTTTAATGACATCGCTCTTCGATATGCGATAATCCGCACCCAGTGGCCAGCTCAGCTTTGGCCATCGAGTGATGTAACGGCACCGGTTGCTACAACCGCATTGCGCAAATCAGAAAGCGCGCCGCAAGCTGAAAGGAAATTCCGACATCCGCATTGCGCGATGTCTACGCTGTAGCCCACGAGACGTGCGCTGCGGCGGGGATCGAAACGATCCCGCGATCATTAGGGAAAGGGCCTTGAGAGCCCGCCGAAAAAATTTGATACGGCGCTTGCACCGCCGTAGTTGCACCAGAGGCCGGCGCGAAAGCCGCGACGCCGCTGTGCAAACGCGTTTTCAAGTCGTTTGAGGCGTGGTACGAATGAAATTGGCCTTTATTCTCTGGCTTGCATCCTTCTTCCAGCAGCCGGTCACCGACCGCGCGTGCCTTGCTGCGACCATTTATCTCGAAGCCCGCGGCGAATCGGTCATGGGCCAAACCGCCGTCGCGGAAGTGGCCCAGCGCCGTCTGGAAAGCGGGCAGTGGGGCAATTCGCTGTGCGCCGTCGTCACCGCGCGTGGACAATTTGCTTTATCCACAACTAAACAAAGTTACATTGTGGACGACTTAGACGCGTGGCGTCAGGCGTGGATGGTGGCGGGCATGTCGATGCTGGAATGGTCGTTGCCGCGGGAAATGCGCGTGACGCTGGTTCCGAATGCGGATCATTTCTTCGCAGCCGACAGCAGTCCTCCGAGTTGGGCCAAGGGACCGCCGCTGGCGGTTATCGGGGATCATCGGTTTTATCGGGCGGACTGATTGACGCAAAATTGATGAGCCAAAAAAAACCGCCGCGGTAAAGCGGCGGTGCCGGTCGTGCAACGTTTGACGTGGGCGTCTGATCAGCGCTGCATGAATTCCAAATGATCGCGGCTGACGTAAACGCGGTCGCCGGGATGGAATCCCGGATTCTCGCCTTGGGTGACAGTGGCCATGCGGCCATCGTCGAGCTCGACGCGGAAACGCCACGCGTAGCCCGAAGCGGCGCGCGCATTGCCTTCTTCCGCATTGTTGCCGACCACTGCGCCGCCTACGACGCCGGCTGCCGTCGCCGCGGCACGACCATTTCCGCGACCGAATTGATTTCCGATTACGCCGCCGATGATCGCACCGAGAACGGCGCCGCCGCCGGTGTTGCCCTGGCGCAGTTCGACCTGATCGATATCGCGAACCGTTCCGCACGTGTGGCAATAACGGCCCGCCGGGGTGTCTGCCGATTCGCTGCCTTCGTGATAAACCACGCGCTGACGCGGTGGCGGCGCCACGCAGCCTTCAAGGCTGAATAGCGCGACGATCAGCATGACGATGGTAAAACGCTTGGTAAACATGTCAGATCCTCTTGTAAGCCTGCACGTCTTCAACGCATGACTGCGTCGACGGTTGGCATAAATCTTACGCAGAAGACGTGAACCGAAGTGAAACTGTGCGCTTGGGCCTGTGTGCGCAGTCCGCTAGGATGCGTAAAAGTTGGTAACCGGGAGGCGACATGACGAGTCAGGCCGACGATGGCGGCGATCACCGCGCGCTGAGCGAGCGCATCCGCGAATTGGATCCGCAAGGCGCCGTCGATCGGCTCGAGAAACTGTCGGATACGGAAATCGCGCGAACGCTCTCCGAACTCGGCCCGGGTCATGCCATCGATATCCTAACGAAATTTTCCGCGCAACGCCGCGCGCGCATTGCGGCGGCGACGGGTTCGAGAGAAGGCGAACAGTGGCTGAAGGATTGGCATTTTCCGGAGGGCAGCGTCGGGCGCTTGATGGAATACGCCCCCGCGATATTCCTGCCGGAGACGCCGGTCGTCGTCGTAATCGAAGCGATGCGCGAACGCGTCAAGCGCCAGCTCATCACCTATATCTTTGCGACCGACGCGGATGGGAAGCTCGTCGGTGTCGTCACCTTCCGCGAATTGTTGTACGCGCAGCCGAATCAAACCATCGCCGACGTCATGGTTCGCAATCCGTTTTTCCTGCATCCCGAAACCAGTCTCGTTGATGCGATGCATGAAGTGGTCACGCGCCACTTTCCGGTTTATCCGGTTTGCGACGATTCCGATCATTTGATCGGTCTCGTGCGCGGCCAGGTCTTGTTCGAACAACAGGCGTTCGAAATCAGCGCGCAGGCCGGTTCGCTGGTCGGTGTCGAGAAAGAGGAACGAACCTCGACGCCATGGCAACGCGCACTGAAATTCCGGCATCCGTGGCTGCAGTTGAATCTGCTGACGGCGTTCATCGCCGCGAGCGTGGTCGGACTTTTTCAAGACACGGTCAATCACATCGTCTTGCTCGCCGTTTTCATTCCCGTTTTGTCGGGTCAATGCAGCAACACCGGCTGTCAGGCGCTCGCCGTCACGTTGCGCGGACTCACGCTCAACGAATTGCGCGTGGGAACCGGAAAAAAACTCATGCTGAAAGAAGCGTGGCTGGGCGGATTGAATGGTGTGCTCGTCGGCATCGTCGCGAGCGCCGCGATGTATGCGATGGCACGTTTCGAACACAACGCTCACGCGCCGACATTGGCGGCGATCACACTCGCCGCCATGACGTTCAGCAGCGTGGCCAGCGGCATTGCGGGCGCGGCGGTTCCGCTCGGCATGAAGCGGCTAGGTGCGGACCCGGCGATGGCGTCCAGTATTTTTCTCACGACGGCGACCGACGTCGTGAGCATGGGTTTGTTCCTCGGCATGGCCACGTGGCTGATTTGATCAGTGTTCGAGTTGATCGACAGTCACTCGCATTTTGACGTCGCCGAATTCGACGCCGATCGCGACGCCGCGCTCGCACGCGCGCGCGACGCAGGCGTGACGCGGCAAATTCTGCCTGCGATCGGGCTATCCGGTTTCGAGAAATTGCGTGCATTGTGCGCGGCGGAGCGTGGGCTTTTTCCCGGGTACGGTTTACATCCGCTATTTTTGTCCGAGCACAAAATCGAACACCTGGATGAACTCGCAAAATGGCTGGCGCGCGAAAAACCGGTCGCCGTCGGTGAATGCGGATTGGATTTCTACGTGCCCGGTCTCGATGCGGACACACAACGAATATATTTCACGCGGCAGCTCGAACTCGCGCGCGAATACGATCTGCCTGTGATCCTGCATGCGCGTCGCGCGTTGGACGATGTAACCGCGGCGGTTCGCCGCACCGGCAAGCTGCGTGGCGTCGTGCACAGTTTTTCGGGAAGTCCGGAACAAGCGCAGCAATTGTGGAAACTGGGTTTTCACATCGGCATCGGCGGGCCCGTCACGTACGAGCGCGCGCATCGGTTGCGCAGCATCGTTGCGACAATGCCGCTGGAATTTCTTTTGCTCGAAACCGATTCTCCCGATCAACCGCTGTGCGGTCATCAAGGCCATCGCAATGAGCCGGCACGGCTGGTGGACGTTTGCGAAACGATTGCGCGGTTGCGCGGTGTCGAAACGCAGGAAATTGCAGACGCAACGACGCGCAACTGCGAACGGTTATTCGGTTTGCACTAACGTTTCTATTCCAGCAGACGTTCGATGACGCGCGACGCGGCGACCATGCCGAACGTTGCGGTGACGTGCGTCGCCGCACCCAACCCGCCGCCGCAGTCGAGTTTCAGGCCGGTCTCGGCATCCGGCGCGCGCGTCTTGCAGACGCTGCCGTCTGCCTGCGGATAGTTGACGTTTTCGCGCGAGAAAACCGCCTGCACGCCGAAATAGCGTTTGGGATTGCGCGTCCAGCCGAAGTCGGCGCGCAGACGCCGGCGCACGAGTCCCAGAAGAATGTCGTGTTCGGTTCGCGTGAGATCGCGCGCGGTGATCAGCGTCGGATCGGCGCGCCCGCCCGCCGATCCTGAAACGACGATCGGAATCTTGCGTCGTTTGCAAAATGCGATCATTTCCACTTTTATACGCAACGCGTCGCAGCCATCGATGACGGCGCTGAAACCGTTGTCCAGCAATTCGGCGAGATTCTTCAATGTCACGAATTGCGCGACAGGATGCACAACGATGTTCGGATTGATCGCTTGCAACCGTTGCGCGATGACGGAAACCTTGGTCCGTCCAAACTCGCCTTCCATCGCGTGCGATTGACGGTTGGTGTTGGAGACGCATACGTCGTCCGCGTCGATGAGCGTGATCGTACCGACGCCCGAACGCGCCAGCGCTTCGGCCGCCCACGAACCGACGCCGCCCAATCCGACGACGGCGACGTGACACGTCGCAAGCCGCGCGACGCTGCCCGTTCCGTACAGCCGATCGATGCCGGCAAATCGCAGATCCACCTTTTCACCTCCGAGTCCCGCGTATACTTTAATCTGCCCCGCCCTGCAGAGTAATGAGCAATGTCTTCGCCGACGGATTCCCGCAACACGATTCCGGATCAACCGACGGTTCTCGACATTGAAAGCAGTGGCGTCGGCGAGGCCCAAACGCTGCCGCCGGGATTGCGCGTCGGACCTTATCGCATCACGCGATTGCTCGGCGAAGGCGGCATGGGCGCGGTGTATCTGGCAGAACAGCTCGAGCCGATACAACGTCCGGTAGCGTTGAAACTGATTCGAGGCCAATTGCACGGCGGTTTGGCCGAAGCGTATTTCATGGTCGAGCGCCAGGCTTTGGCGCGCATGGATCATCCGGCCATCGCGAAGGTCTACGATGCCGGTACGACACCGCAAGGCCATCCGTTTTTCGCAATGGAATGGATCGACGGACCGTCGCTCGGCGCGTATCACGCATCGCATCCTATTTCGCTGCGCGAACTGCTCGAACTGTTCATACGCATCTGCATGGGCGTGCAGCATGCGCACCAGCGCGGCGTTATCCATCGCGATTTGAAACCGAGCAATGTGCTGATCGCCGATGTCGACGGCAAGCCGATGCCGAAGATCATCGACTTCGGCATTGCCATCGGCGCCAGCCGCACCACCGGCGGCGAATCGACGTTGATGCAAAGCGCCGGCACACGCGGCTACATGAGTCCGGAGCAATTGCGCGGCAAGATCAACGAAATCGATGTGCGCAGCGATATCTATGCCCTTGGCGTGATGCTGCTGGAACTGCTGATGTCGACGGAAACGATGGATCGCGCCGTGAGCGAAGGCGTCGATAATCGCGGATTGCACGCGGCGTTGCTGGCGTCGCTGGGACAAAAAGTGGATGCGCGCGACGATGTCGTGCGAGGAATTTCCAAAATTCCGGAAGAACTCCGCTGGGCGCTCGTGCGCGCGACCGAACCGGAGCGGGCGCGGCGTTATGAATCGGCACAGGCATTTGCGGATGATTTGCGCCGTTATCTCGATCGATATCCGCTGCGCGCGGTACCGCCTACCAACACGTACCGGCTGAGTTGTTTCGCAGTGCGAAATCGCGGACCGATCCTGGCGGCTTGCCTCATCGCCGTCGCTTTGATCGTCGGCTCGACAGCCGCCGTCGTCGGCATGGTGCGTGCGCGAGAGGCGGCGGTCCGCGCGAATCTGGAAGCGGAGAAGAGCCGTCAGACATCGCACTTTCTCTCCGACATCCTCAGCAGCGTTCGGCCGGAAGAAGCACGCGATCTCGACAAGACGCTGATGCACAAGATTCTCGACAACGCGGCGGATCAGGCGCAGAAAAAACTGGCGGGCGAACCGGAAGTGTTGGCGCAGATCGAGGGAACGGTCGGCAACGCCTATGCAAGCCTGAGCGAATACAAGCGCGGGATCGAACACACGCGGCGCGCGGTAGCGGGTACCGCGGCGAAGCTCGGACCCGAGGCATTGGAAACGCTGATCCTACAGCGCCAACTGGCCGAAGAACTGTCGTATGCCGGCGGCGCCAAGGAAGCCGCGCAGATTCTGGAAAACAGCATCGCCGTGTTGACGCGCACGCGCGGCGCAGACGACAAAGAGACGTTGAAATCACGCTCCAACCAAGTCGACCTGCTCATTTACCAGGGCAATTTCGCGGAAGGCGAACGCCTGCTGGCGACGCTCGTACCGACCATCGAACGCGTGTTCGGTCCCGACAGCGACGAAGCGTTGAACATCGGCGTCATCCACGCCGAGGGACTCACGTATCAAGGCAAATACGAACAGGCCGAACCGATTTATCAGGCGATGGTCCGCGAACACAAAAAAGTATACGGAGAAGAATACCCGAAGACGCTGGATGTATTGAACAAGTTCGCGATCATGTACATGGAATCGGAACGTTTCGCGGAGGGCGAAAAAATCCTGCGCGCGATGCTTCCGATCTGCGAGAAGATCTACGGACCCAACCACGCTTTCACCGTGGAAATCGTCGGCAATCTCGGCGGCGCGCTGCGCCAGCAGGGCACGCCGGAAAAAATCGCCGAGTCCGGCCCCTACTACAAACGTGCGATGGACGAATCACTGAAGAAATACGGTGAAAAGCATGCGAACACAGTAATGGCGACGCATAACTATGCGAACTATTTGCTGGACGTCGGCAAAACGGACGAGGCGATCGCGACGCAGCAACATGCATTGGCCAATTCGCTCGATGTGTTCGGCCCCGACACCGCCGTCAGCGGCGAAATTCATTACGGACTGGGCAAGGCGTTGCTGCGGGCACATCGCTATCAGGAAGCGGAACGGGAATTACTTGCCGCCATCGCCGAAAAACAGAAGGATTTCGGCGCCGATCATTGGCGAATGGCCGAATACATGACGCCGCTGATCGAAACATATGCGGCGCTCGGAAAAACCGACGAGGCTGCCGCGTGGGAAACCAAGCGGGCGGCGCTGAAACCGAAGCCCGTGAACGCTACTTAGTCAATCTTGCGCCCAGATGCGGTTGCGACCGGCCTCTTTGGCACGATACAGACGATCGTCAGCGCAGCTGAGAAGCTCGGCGGCGTTTTTGATCTTGTCGGTGGTTTGCGCCACGCCGATGCTTATCGTTATCGGCAAACGCTGATCGCGCGTTTCGATGGGTTTCGATTCGATCGCCTTGCGCAAGCTTTCCGCCAGCGCGATCGATTCGTCAAGATTCTTGTCGTGCAGGATCAACGCGAATTCCTCACCGCCGAGCCTGCCGAACGGCGCGTCCGCCGGAGCATTCGTCCGCATGATCTGCGCCGCGCTGGTCAGCACCTGATCGCCGACGAGATGGCCGTAGCGGTCGTTGATGTCCTTGAAATGGTCGAGATCCATCATCAGCACGCTGATCGGCACCGTACCTTTTGCCCGTTCGATTTCTTCGTCGAGCAGTGTGCGGAAGTGCCGGCGGTTGTAGAAGCCGGTGAGGCTGTCGTAGATCGCAAGATCGATCAGCTCGTCGTGATATTTCGCTTCGAGGCTCGATCCGGTGAAAAACTTGATCGCGTTGTTCCCCACGCTGATCTGATCGCCATCGTGCAGTTCTTCACGGCGGATTGCCTTGCCGTTGAGATAAGTGCGGTTCGTCGAGCCGAGGTCTTCGAGGAAATAACGGTTGCCGTCGTGTGAAATCTCGCAATGGTGGCGCGACACGCTCGGATGCTGCAGCGACAAAGCGCACTCGCTTGCGCGGCCGATGGTGACGGCTTGGTCGCGCAACTCTATCTGCAGGCCAAGCATCATGCCGCTGACCACGATGAGGCGCGGCTTGAACGCGCCATCGTCGTTGGTCGACACGGATTCGGCCACCGTGTTGCGGTCCGTCTTCGAATTGTTGTCGTTGGTCGGCAGCACACTGATTCCCCAGTCAGCCGATTGTACGCAAGCAGAATGCCGCACCGATAGCCTTTCGGCTATCCTTACGCGTCTTTACGCGGTTCCGCATGCGCAATCTCATCTTGTTGGCGATCGGTTTGGCCGTGGGGGTTATTGGCGCCGCGAGCGTGCTGAACGCGCTCGGCCAGCGCGACGCTTATCCACGCGGGCTCATGAACGTCATGCAGCACCATTACACGGCGTTGCGCGAGGATTTGCGCGGCAACCGATGCACCACGGCGCCAGCGGATGTCGGCGCGCTCGGGCTGCTGAGCCGCGACGTGGAAAATGCGATGTATCCGGACGGTTCCGCCGATCCGCCCTTCCTGGAATACGAGCAGCGGCTGGACGAAGGTGTGACCGCAGCGGCGGCGGCCGGTATCGACTGCGTAATGCTGAAACCTGCCGTCGACAAAATCACGTCCGCCTGCGACGCCTGCCACCGCCAATATCGCTGATCATTTCGGCAGCGGAATGAATTCCGTTTCGCCAACGACAGGCGCGAATCGCGACTCGGCCCAATCGCGTTTCGCTTGCTCGATGCGCTCGCGCGAACTCGACACGAAGTTCCACCACAGATGACGCTCACCGTCGAGCGGATCGCCGCCGAAGATCAAGGCGTGCGCCGCGTTGGCAGCGCGAATCGTTATATCGACACCTCGCGGCAATACGGCAAGTTTCCCCGGTGCGAGTTCGACATCGCCTACCAGCAATGCTGCATCCGGGGCATAGACGGCTCGCTCGACGTGCTCGGGCGGAACAATCAATGCGCTTGCGGCACTGAAGTCCGCCGCAACGTAGAACATCTTCGAAAATGTCGCGACCGGCGAACGCATGCCGAATGCCTCGCCCACGATCAATCTCAATTGCACACCGCCGTCTTGAATTTGCGGCAACTCCGCCGAGGTGTGGTGATGAAAACTCGGATCGGCTTCCTCCGCATTTTGCGGTAATGCCACCCACGTCTGAATGCCGTGCAGCACATGACCGGCCACCCGTTCGGCCATCGGACTGCGCTCGGAATGCGCGATGCCGCGGCCGGCCGTCATCCAGTTCACGTCGCCGGGACGTATCGTCAGGATGTTGCCGAGGCTGTCGCGGTGTTCGATGGCGCCTTCATATAAGTAGGTTACGGTTGCCAGCCCGATGTGGGGATGCGGCCGCACGTCGATGCCCGCGCCGCTCGCGAACGTGGCTGGTCCCATTTGATCAAAGAAAACGAACGGGCCGACATGTCGAGCGTTGATATGCGGAAGCGCGCGGCGGACTTGAAAACCGCCGAGATCGTGGACCTTAGGATCAATGATGATGATGTGTTCGGTCATCCGGCGATGTTAATCGGTTCGCTTCCGTTTCGCAGAATACGCTGGATGTTTTTTTGCCCGCCGTCCCATATTGGGCGCATCAAACCCTTTCTGGAGAATTCAATGCTCGATACGCAGGTTTCCCGGGATTCTATCGGTTCGTCGGCGGCGTCCGCACAACGCCATGTCGTGCGCATCGTGCGTGGACGGCCGACATCGGACGGCGCGGGCGTAAAGCTCACGCGCGTGATCGGCCAGCCTGGCCTCGACATGCTCGATCCCTTCCTGATGCTGGACGAATTCCGTTCGGATTCGGCGTCGGACTATATCGGCGGCTTTCCTGAACATCCGCATCGCGGTTTCGAAACGGTGACGTATATGCTGGCCGGCCGCATGCGACACGGCGACAATCAAGGCAATAGGGGGCTTCTCACGCCGGGCAGCGTCCAATGGATGACGGCCGGACGCGGAATTCTGCATTCGGAGATGCCGGAGCAGGAAAACGGCCTGATGTGGGGGTTTCAGCTCTGGGTGAACCTGCCGGCGTCGGACAAAATGACGGCACCGCGCTATCAGGACATTGCGCCGGATCAGATTCCGGAGGTTTCCGTTTCGAACGGCGCGACGGTTCGCGTCATCGCCGGCGATCTGGGCGACGTGCGCGGTCCGGTGCAGGGAATCGCGACGGAGCCCGTCTATCTCGACGTCCATCTGGAGGCCGACGCGACAGCGGAGCTTGCGTTGCCACCGGGTCACAACGGTTTCGTTTACGTGTACGAAGGGCAAGTACGTGTTGGCGGCGGCGCCAACGAGAATCTGGTGCGAGGCGATCTGGGCGTGCTGAGCGACGGTTCCGCGGTGAAAGTTTCAGCGCTCAACGCGCCCGCGAAGCTGATTGTCGTCGCGGGCAAGCCGCTGAATGAACCGGTCGCCAAGTACGGGCCGTTCGTGATGAATACTCAGCAGCAGATCGTGCAGGCCGTCGAGGATTTCCGGGCGGGACGATTCTGATACTGCGCGGAGTTATCCGTTGGCGCATAAACGCACACCGGCGAATGGTTCGCCGGTGTGCCAAGAAATCACGTAAGAGGTGTTAAGCGGGCGCCACTTCGTCCGCTTGCAGGCCTTTCTGGCCCTGCACGACGCGGAAACTCACCTTCTGGCCTTCCTGCAAGGTGCGGAAACCCGTACCCTGGATGGCGCGGAAATGCACGAACACATCGGGGCCGTTTTCACGGCTGATGAACCCGAAACCCTTGCTGTCATTGAACCACTTGACAGTACCAACCTCACGATCCGACATAAAAACTCCACAGGACAAATCAGACAAGACACGCCATTTGAAGACGGCCGACTTACTGGGATGCATGGAAACTGAGGTGACTTACGGACTTAACATCCGCGCAAAAGGGTCACGATTCACAAGCGACCGTGCAAACACAGTGAATGAACTATAACCTAAAATTTACAAAAGTTCGACAATCGGTAACAACCCGGCTAACTACCGGATCGCACACGGTAATATGTGTCAAAGCCGCAGTATTTAGGTGAGCTTACCGCGCTTGCGATAGGCTCCTCTGAAGCTTCAGTTTGCTTTTGTAAGCCACTTAATACAAAGGGGATTTATGCCCGTCAACGGCTGTCATCCGAACTCTGCGCACAAAAAACTGCGAATTCCCGATTGGTACGTGTCCAGCCTCATGCTCGACCGTGCCTTGGATGCCATTCTACGTCGCGTCAAGAAACTCGACCGCACCCACGATGTCCCCTATCTAGCCGGATACAGTCAGGACGGCGAGACGATCTATATCGATCGGCATCTGCCGAAGGTGATGAACTACAAGGGACGCAAGATCGACGTCGACCGCTATTTGATCATGCATGAGGAAGTGGAGAAGACACTGATCGATCAGCTCGGCCTTCACTATCTGCACGCGCATCAGATCGCCACGCGCGCCGAAGAAGCCGCAGTCCGCGCCGACGGGATTCTGTGGCGGGACTACGACCGCTTCATGCAGAAATACGTCAAGCACATCGGCGACGAGCGACTGAAAAAGGTGCCTGAAGACCTTGATCTCAAACCATACCGCGACGAGCACGATTTCGATCTGATCCAGCGCATGAAAAAAGCGCTGACGAAGCGTGGCCTGCGCAAGGACGAATCCTCTGAGGCGCTGGCGTCGGGAGTCGCCCAATATTTGGCGGCGATGAAGCTGCAGCGGCGCGATGCCAAGAAGTCGCCCAAGAAAGGCGCCGGCACCGCAACGGTCGAATAAGAGCGCGTCGCAGGGGCAACACGGACGGACACTGGATGGTGGGCGATAGTGGGATCGAACCACTGACCCCTGCCGTGTGAAGGCAGTGCTCTACCGCTGAGCTAATCGCCCCGAAAAGGGCGCGTAGCGTAATACCACGCGTTCGAATGGTCAATTCGGAAGTGCTAAAGTAGGGCGATATTTTCGTTGTTGCAGACACTGTCCTCCAAGCTCGGAAAACACATGACTTTTCGCGTGACGGCTTTTGCAGTCCTCTTCGCCGCGTCGACGTTGGCGCATACCGCGCCGACGGCGGTGCAAAAATTCGAAAGCGTGGAAGCGTTCTTGGCTCGCGCGGGGCGTTTCGATTTGAAAGCGCATGTGGTCAGCAGCGGCGCCGTCGCCAGCGACCTGAGTGCGGACGTTGGCGTGGCGAACAGCGGAATCGTCGCCATTCGCATGCACGGCACGCTCGAAGGCAAACCCGACAACACCGTCCTGCGTACGGATGGCGTGGTGACGATGGTTACCAAGGACGGTCAAGACACGCGCCTGCAGCCTGGTCACAGCATGCGCGAAGCAGTGCAACTGGGCTTTCTGCGCGTAGGTTTGTGGCACAACCTGCTGCTGCTCTCGCACGGATCGCAGCCTGAGCATCATGAGGGTGGCATCAAGCTATGGGCGGATGTTGGGAATCTCCATTACGCCCCATCAGCGCATGCGGGGTGGACAGGTCTGGCATTCGATGTGTTGATCGAAAAGAAAAAGGTGGGAACCGCGACGCTGTGGATCGACGATGCGACCAAACTGCCGGTGAAGCGCGAACAGACGATAATCCTCGACGGTAAGAAAATTCAAACCGTCGAGGAATACTCGAATTTTATTGCGACATCGTGAAGGTTAGTGCCAGCAGCGTTTGATGTCGCCATCGGTAGTAAGCAGTGGATCGCCGACAGCGCTTTTAGCACCCGTATTGTCCAGCGAAAGCATGCCGCAGGGGTCGGTCAACTGAACATTCTCTGGTGTTGCCGTCAGCGTATAGCTGGTCGCAGCGAGAGCACCAAGCGTTATCGTATAATACTTTTGCGATGATTCAATTGGCGTCCCGGCTGCCAGAGCAGCTCCACATACGGGGTCAGCCGCTCCGTAAATTTCCTGCATGCCGCCGTAGCGATTGCAGCGGAAGAAAAATTTCTCTTCTGCTTGCTGTGCGTTCATCAGGGCAGCTTGGCCTTCGGAACGGCGCGTACGTTGGACATATTGGTTGTAACTCGGCAAGGCGATGGCCGCGAGAATTGCGATCACAACCACAACGATCATTAGTTCTATAAGCGTAAAACCCCGCTGAACCCCTAACTGCTTATACGACATGACCGTTTCCCTTAATTGTTATTGAGCAATTGCCGCCACGATACTTCGCCGGTAGAGGGAATCCCCGCCGGATTGAGAACTTTGCATACGATCTGACCTGTGGAGGTCTGCACGCAACTCTGCAACGATGCGGCTCCATTCGCGCCTTGTCCGGGATGAATGATCAAGCTCGGCGGCGATGCGAGTCCACCGGAGCCGATCGTATTCGAAATGTTGACGGTCGTGGTGCCGCCCGTCGTCGTCGTGCCGAAGTCCGTTGAATTGCTGGGGCTGGCCGTACCCGTTTGGTAGTCCTGCGAATACAGGTAGCTTTGGCCTATGGCGCCGCAAAGCGAGGTGTTCGGCACATATGTTGTCGTGAAGAGCTGGCCACCGAACAGTGTCTGGCTACTTACGACACGTTCGGATCCGGAATGCGTGTCCCCAGCGATAGGGGTCGACAGATCAAGTTCCCAGCCGTCGTAGCACGGACTCGGTGGCGTCGTACCGACGCAGTTTTGCGCGGCGTGCGCGACAAGTTGGGTAAAGGTAGTCGCGGAATCCGAGGAGCCAGTGACCGTTCCATTGACTTGCACCGAGCCGCCGCTCAATAGTTGTGACGCGACATCGAGCACACACGCCGCATCGCCCGTGCAACCGGTAGGATGACTGAGCGTTTCGCTCTTGTCTTTGAATCCGAAGATCGATTGCTGTGTCGTGGTGCCAAGATCCGCGCTTGCGAACAACCGGCCCGTGCCAACGAAAACATACGGCGTGGAGTTGTCGTCGATGCCGAGCGTGGGCCGGATCGATATCGATTTGTCCACGAGCGAAGCAGCTGCATACATCGGATAAATACTCCACGCGGCTAAAGTCGTATCTGGCGCTCCTGTGCCGGTCGAATGTGTTTGTAGCTTGAACATGCCGCCGTTGAAGTCGGCGCCCGCAGTGGCTTGCTGCGTACCGAAATACACGCCTTCCGCCTGGAAGTCCAGGTTCCAATCCGAAGCGATGAGATCGCCCGTCAAGCTATTCGTAGAGCCCGTCACTGCGATGCTCTTGGTCGGCGTGGTAACTCCATTGGCGTCGTAGTTTGGGATGTTATTGAGATCGTAAATATAGATGTTGGCGGTTGTATCGCTCGACACCGTAGCGCGCGTGTCAGGACCCGAGCCCACGACGAGGAACCAGCTGTTCGGATCCCCCGTGGCGGCGTCCGGTTTACGGATCGTGGCAATCGTCGGACTGGACGTTGCCAGTTGCCCGCCTGGCAACGTGATTTCAGCGATGAGCTTCGGCTGCGCTTCGGGATCGGTCACGTCCATGACGATGTAGCCCGAATGATAATTCCGCATCACGCTGCCATCGCCTTTGATGTCGACTGTGATTGGGCCGCCGCCGAGACGGAATGGAACCACGGCGATCGTTCCCCAATGGCTGCAGTCCACCGTTGTGCTGTTGACCGTTCCACTGCACGTGTGATTGATCACACTGGGCAGGTTGACATCGAATACGCGCGGCGTGCCGTCAACATAATAAACGTGTGTGTATCCGTTGGTTGCCGGCGGATCTTTGGTAAGCCAAGTCAGGTGCGGGATTAGATTCTGCGGAACGTACGCCCAAATCTCTTCGCCCAGCGCATAGTTGTTCGTAGAACCGCTTGATCCTGTGCCGCAGCCTGTCGTATTCAGAGATGTCGCAAACGCTTGGTTCGCCACATTGTAGAAACCGGCGTTGAAGGCGTGCAGCATGCCGTCGTTGGCACCCACCAAAACGACCTGCCGGCGGCAGGCATTCAAATTTCGGTACACGCCGTAGGATTGATCGCCGTAGAGCAAATCGAACGCCTGGGCTGGTGTTGCCACTACACTGGGCGTTGAATCGATGATGTCGCCCAAACGCTGCGTGGCAGCACCGGCAGAACCATCGGAAATGTTGTAGGCAAGCGTACGATTGCGATAACCCGTCAAATCTTCGCCGCGCACCCATTCGATGATGTTGGTCGCTTCAGTCGCCGCCGCGACCGGAGCAGAACTGGAATTGACCAAATTGAAGTAGAAGTAGTCGGTCGATGGAATGGCGCTCGAGGTGAAATCGTATATCTCGCTGGTGGTCGGCGAGCCGTCGCCATTACCATCGATCCACGTGAACACATAGCGTTTCGTCGTGTCGCCCGTTGCGTAACCACGTTGTGGTACCGACACACCGGTCGCCGGTTTTGCCAACGTCTTGCGTGCGTTCCAGATTGGTTTCAACTCGGCGAGATCGTGTGGATTTCCGCCATCGTCCGGAGTGCGATTGAATTTGGTTACGTTTGCCGTCGCGTCGAAAATGAAAGCGATTTGTGAGTCGGTGCCTATCTCGAGCTGACCGTCCTGATCGCTGTCCTCATAAAGATTGCCATCAGGGCCGATAAAAAAGGCCTGTAACGTTCCGAGCCAGCGCGCCTGTCGGTTAGGCGTGATCAATTCCTGGTGCACGGGTTCGTAGAACGCTTGGTATACCGCCCCGGAACCTTGTCCGGCGCTGGCAACAACCGCTGCCGCGGTACCCGAGGCAACCTTCGCAACGATCTGCGAAAACGCGCGCTGCAATGAACTGACGAGTTGCAGAGGATTGGTTACGTAAAAATAATCGTCCGGCGTTCCGTCGCTTCCGGTCGCGCCACTCGCGTTGATGAACTTGTCCCACTTGCTCGGATCGTCAGGTTTGCCGTCCGGCGTGGTCGGATCGTCGACGAACGCGCCATACTTCGACGCGTACCACATCGGATCGTTCAGTAGCTGGACGGTCGCAGGGCTGGTCGTGTATGTGACATGGGTGCGAACGTCGCCGAGGTTGCATCCGTTGCAACCGCCGGTCGCATTGATCGATCCGCTGCCAGTGATGTTCGTGTTGGCATCGTTGAGTACAGTTACGTTCGTCGGATCGTTGTACTTGAAGCTATAGCCGCCGGAATGGAAATGCGGACCGTCTTTATTGGTTCCGCTGATGACATAACCAAAACCTTGTCCGTTCGCGGAAGAAAGACCGACGACTTGCGTGTAGATGCTGATCCCCGACGGCGTCACCGCGTAACTGAGAATGCCCCAGACATCCTGGTCGAAGTCACCGCCTTGTCCGCTATCTTCCCAGTTCACATAGAACGCGCCCGTGCATGGCGCGCCTGCAGTGGCCACGCATGAAGTCGGATCTTGGTGAACGATCCGAAAATCGACGAGTGTGCCGCCGCCGAATGGGCCGGTCACCCCATCGCCACCGCCCAAGTCCAAACGGTAAGCGGGCAAGATCGTGTACGAAATGGTGTTGGTTCCGTCGCCCTTCGGAACTTGGATCTTGGGCGTATTGCTTGCCAACTGAACACCGTACGTCGTGACCTTGAGCGAACTGGTATCCGTGGCAGGAATTCCGGTGACGTCGTTTCGGATGCGCTGCGTATGCGCTGCATACGCGATTCCCGCCATCAAAAACCCGCCGTCTTTCGCTGGCGCTTCGGGACAAAGCCCGGCCGCTTGACTCAAGTCGGTAATCGTTTTTGCGCTGCACATTCCATCGGTTGTTCCGCCGACGGCGCCGATGAAGTAGCTATGATTGGAGATACCCTCGAGATCGCCGACTTCACGTGTCCAACCATTCACACCGCTCCCCGTGGGGAACGTGCCATTGGTTACCGTCAACTGGAGATCACTGAACGTGCTGTAGTAAGCGCTGTCGTTTTGCCAGCTGTCGTAGGATTCGATACTGCTGTTGAAGTTCATCACGTTCAACGAAGCGCAGTAATTGTTCGCATTGAGAACCGCGTTCGCAGCGGTGGGCCATGCCGGTTCCGGCAGTCCCAAAGCGGCATCTTTGGAACCCCCACTCGTGTACGTGTAGTTCGACGTCGCCGTCAACCCGGCGAGATAGCGAATCGATTCCAGATAACTTTCAGACAGCGGGCTGCCCCACGCCGAACAGTTTCCTTCGTTGACTTGGCTACCTGAAGCGCCGGTGTGCACGATCGTCGACAACTGGTAAGGACATCCGTTTCCGTCACCCCAACTGTCGCCCGTTTCGAACTTATAACCGTACGGTTTCAGCGCATTCAACGTCTGGATGATGCTGCCGTTGGTCCCCGTCGCGAGAAATTGACCCGTGCCGCTGGCGCCGGAGTTTATTTCGTCGGTAATACTGTTGACGCTGTTCACCGTCGAGGGTGGAAGGTTCTTGCGAACGACACCACCGGAAATGTTTTTCTGGAAGCTTCCGGTGATCAACCCGAATTTGATCTGACCGGATTCCGCATATGTCTGGAGCAGACCAATCGGTTTCTCGTTACCCGCACCGTACTTCTCGCACTTTTCGTTGGCATCCAGCGCGCCTGGGCAGGCGGTTACGCGGACAAAATAAGTGCCATTAGATGAACTCGTGGCCGGATCGGTGTCGCCTGTTCCCAGCGCGACTAGCGTTTGATCCGGGTTTTCTGCGTTCGCTGCGAAGCTGGAATAAAAAGCGCGGTTACCGTTGCTGCGAAAACCGCCGGTGAATCCATTTTGAGTATTGTTGTGCTCCGAATACCACAAGCATTGCAGCTGTTCGTTTGCACCCCACAACGCACGGTTGCCTCTCACCACGCGCAACAACGGGGGCGTCGTTACCGATTGCGACAATAGGCCGCCATTGGTTCCGGGATCGGACACACTGCACATGCTGATGCCGGGCGAGCTCAGATTCACCACGTTCCAGGTGCATCGGCTTAAGGCCGTACAATTGGCTCCCAGCGTCGTCGTCGACGCGGAGGGACTGTAAACCAGCAGCGTCACACTCGTGCCGGTTATACCGCTGACGCCGCCGTAAATGAATGCGTGGCTGCTATCGCCGGCTGTGCTGAATGGTGTCGTTATTGGCGTCGGCACCGTCACGGTCCCATCCGCCGCCAATGTGCACGGAGTCTCCGAACCTGACTTGTTGTAATACAAGCAAACTTGGTCGCCAATTTGCAACCCTGTTGCACTCGCTACGGTAACCGTCAAGCTCAACTGCGCGGGACTGCCACCATAGGCCAGCGGCACCGGCGACGCCGCGAATGACGTTGTCGTCGTAAATGCGGAAGAAGTGAACGTACTCGCCGAAAAACCACTCGACGCAGTAAACGGAACATAGGAGGCGAGATCGGAACCGTTGTAGTACTTGGAAAACGCATGCGCATCAGTAGGGAGAAATGCGCGTTCCAGTACAGTGGTTGATGTTCCATCGGTGCTGCGCAAACCGCCATACAATAGTTTGCGCACGGCATCCATGCGCGTCATCGATGCCCAGTTGAGGAAGTTGCCGCTCCATTGACCACTGCACGCGTGCGACGTCAACGGCGTCGACGAGTTCACATAGCCCGTGACGGTTGCCGCCGGAGTAAAAACGCCCGAACCGTAGGTGTAGCATTTGGCGCTATCGAAATAGCCGTAATAATCGATCGTGTCGGAATAAGTGGTTTGCGTTACGCCGGGTTGATTGACGGGATCGAGTATCGAGAAATCGTTATAAGCTTTGAAGAACAGCAACTGGTCTTTCGACAAGTTGAGCATCACCAGCGGCGTCGAGCTCGATACGTTGAGCACCGGATTGGACTGGAAATTGATTTCCTGTTGCGTCGACTGTGTGCCATACGCGGAAGTTGCCCACGCACCGACGAACGCTAAGCTCGCGAGCAGCAAACGCACTGCCGGGTTCTTGGAATACGTTCCGCGTTTCATAAAAACCTCGTTGCGAATGCGCTTCAATTGACGATCGGCTGGCGATATTCGGCGGCGGTCACGACCGCCGCGCCACTGCCGACCTGTCCCTGACTTCTGATTTCGAACCATTTCGACGCGCCGCCACCGGCGCCGCCGATTCCTGTTCCCGGTTCGTTCTGTGCTGCACCCGTTCCGGGTGTACTGCGCGTACCGATGGCAAAAACGTTGGCCCATGCCGCACCGCCAATTGCGGTGCTCGTGCAGTTGGACAAGATCTTGTCGGGATTACCAGCTATATCGGTCGCCGTACCCGTCGGAACGTTGCCTCTGAACACGCCATTGATGGTGTGCCATGTGGTGGAATATGTCGTCGCCGTTTCGCTTTGATAAAGCTCCAACGCGGCTGGCAAGGCCGCCTGAGTACAAGACGTACCTCCGCCGGGTTCACCGGTGATGGTGCTCGAACTCGTCCAGGATTGCGCATTGCCCGAAAAGTTCTGCATCCCGCGGTTCAGCGTGTTTT
>DATAVJ010000059.1:0-28905 GCA_036267795.1 Rudaea sp. | reverse complement strand
GATCTGGATTTGAAAGCGTTCGAGGAAAGGGTCAATTCGCACCTCGTCGGCAAGTTCGTGAACATTGCGAGCCGCTGCGCCGGCTTTATCACTAACGTATTCGAAGGCAAGCTCGCATCGAAGTTTTCCGATGAATCCGAGCAATCCTATTTTTCCGCGCGCGACCGACTTCGCTCGATTGCCGAGGCCGCATATGAAAGCGGGGATTTTTCCCTTGCGACTCGCGTCATTGTTGATATCGCGGATTTCGCAAACGGAATCATTGCAACCAAAGCACCTTGGCAGCTCGCCAAATTGCTGCGTGAATCATCCGCAGATGCAGAACGAATTCGTGCAGACTTGCAGGACGTTGCAACGCTGGCTTTGAATCTTTTTCGATTGCTGGCCTGCTATGCGCGGCCAGTGTTGCCGATAACAGCGATTCGCGTCGAAAAGTTTCTTCAAAATAAGTTTGATTTCTTCAAAGACGTTGATCACCCGTTGCTCGACAAAAAAATACCGAACTACGAAATATTCCTGACCCGCGTGGACTCAAAGAATATCGAAACCATGATCGAAAACTCGAAAGAATCTTTGCAACTCACCCCGCCAGCCGCGGCGGCAAAAACAGCGCCCGTTGCGACTGCGGCGCCAGCATCCACGACTTCAACCATCTCCATCGACGACTTCGCCAAACTCGACCTGCGCATCGGCAAAGTGCTGCAATGTGGATTTGTGGACGGCTCCGACAAACTGCTGCGTTTCGAACTCGACGCCGGCGATCTCGGCAAGCGCCAGATTTTTTCCGGCATCCGTGCGGCATATCAGGAACCGGAAAAACTCGTCGGCAGAAACGTGGTGTTCATTGCGAACCTCGCGCCGCGCAAGATGCGCTTCGGGATTTCCGAAGGCATGATTCTGTCGGCCGGTTCCGGCGGCGATCAGTTGTTCCTGCTGGACGTCGACGACGGCGCGAACGCCGGCATGCCGGTGAAGTAACGCATGCGCGTCTGCGTGTCGATGATCGTGAAGGACGAGGCAGCCGTCATCGAACGCTGCCTGCGTTCGGTCAAGCCGCATGTGCACGCGTGGGCGATTGTGGATACCGGATCGGGCGACGGCACCCAGGACATTGTGCGCCGGATCATGGCCGATCTGCCCGGCGAACTCATCGAACGGCCGTGGGTGGACTTCGCGACCAATCGCAACGAGGCGCTGGAGCTGGCACGCCAGCACGGCGACTACGCGCTGATCATCGACGCCGACGAAGTGCTGGAGACCGATGCCGGATTCTCGTGGGGATTGCTGGGCGACCCCGGCTACCTGCTCGAGTTCGTCTACGGACCGACACGCTACCGCCGCATGGCGCTTCCGAAACTCGACGCCGGCTGGTCCTGGAAAGGCGTACTGCACGAAGCGCTGGTGCGCCCGCAACACGCGGACCTGCGCGCCGTGGCCGGTTCGCGCATCCGCGTGCACTCGGACGGATCGCGCAGCCGGCAGCCGCCCGCCGAAAAATACGCGCGCGATGCCGACGTGCTGCGGCGCGCGCTCGACGCCGAACCGGACAACACGCGCTATGCGTTCTATCTGGCGCAGAGCCTGCGCGATGCCGGACAGCTACCAGAAGCGATGGCCGCCTACGAGAGGCGGTCGGCGATGGGCGGCTGGGCGGAAGAAATTTACTATTCACGCTGGCAGGCCGCCGTGCTCAGGGAACGCATCGCCGGCAGCTATGCCGATATCGTGGTCGCCTACCTCGACGCGATCGATTTCGCACCGCTGCGCGCCGAGGCCCTGTGCGATTTCGCGCACTATCTGCGCGAGAACAGGCGCTACGCGCTGGCGCGCCAGTTCGCGCAGGCCGCGTCGCGGATGCAGGCGCCACCCGACGCCCTGATCCTCGACTCGACCGTCTACGAATGGCGCGCGCGCGACGAACTCGCGGTTGCCTGCCACTTCCTCGGCGATCGTGCGGAAAGTGCGCGCCTGTGGCGCGAACTGCTCGCCGATCAGCGCCTGCCGGCGGGCGAGCGCGAGCGCGTGCAACGCAATCTGGCCGTCGCGGAAGCCAAGACATAATCGCGGCATGCGCATCTGCCTCAACATGATCGTCAAGAACGAGGCCCCGGTGATCGAACGATGCCTGCGTTCGGCGAAACCGCTCGTCGATGCGTGGGCGATTTCCGATACCGGTTCAACGGATGGCACGCAAGTCATCATCCGCAATTTCATGCGCGATCTGCCCGGCGAACTCATCGAGCGTCCGTGGGTGGATTTCGCGACGAATAGGAATGAAGCGCTGAAGCTGGCGAAGAAACACGGCGACTACGCGCTGGTGATCGACGCCGACGATGTTTTCGAAACCGACGCGAACTTCGCGTGGCGCGAACTCACTGCACCGGGATATCTGCTCGAAATCGTATTCGCGGAGCTGCGCTACGGGCGTATCGCCCTGGCTAAACTCGACGCGGGTTGGAAATGGGAAGGCGTGCTGCATGAAGTGTTGACGTCGCCGCAGCCGGCATTGGCACAAACACTCGACGGTATCCGCATTCGCGTGAATACCGACGGTGCGCGCAGCCGGCAACCGCAGGAACAAAAATTTTCCAGGGACGCCGATGTATTGCGGCACGCGCTGGAAAAGGAACCCGGTCACACGCGTTACGCTTTCTATCTTGCACAAAGCCTGCGCGACGCTGGACGCCTCGCCGAATCTCTCACCGCCTACGGACACCGCGTTGCAATGGCCGGCTGGCCGGAAGAAGTATACTTTTCCAAATTTCAGATCGGCCGGCTTAAGGAAATGACAGGCGCGCCATATACCGAAGTCGTGTCAGCCTATCTGGACGCCTTCGATGCCCGTCCGCTTCGCGCCGAAGCGCCCTGCGCGGCCGCCCGCTATTTCCGGTTGAACAGCCGCTGGCATCTGGCGCGTCAGTACGCAGAAATCGCGGCGACGCTGCCGCTATCCGACGACGTGCTTTTCGTGGATCGCACTGTCCACGATTGGCGCGCGCGTGACGAGTGGTCGATCGCCTCTTACTGGTGCGGCGATTACGCCGCGAGTGCGCGACTGTGCAAAGAACTCTTGACGAACCGGCGCTTGCCGGACACGGAACGCACGCGCGTGGAAAAGAATCTTGCCTTCGCGGTAGCTAAATCATGATCGACTACGGAAACGGCATCAGCGCCGTCGACACCGGATTTTTCCGTCGGAATTTCGACGCGTCGTATCTCGTGATCGAAAATGGCAGGGCGGCATTCGTCGATGTCGGAACGAATCATTCGGTGCCGCGCCTGCTCGATGCGTTGGCGCAAAAGAACATTTGCGTCGACGCCGTCGATTACGTGATTCTTACGCACGTGCATCTCGATCACGCCGGCGGCGCCGGATCGCTGATGCAGAAACTGCCGAACGCCCGCGCCGTCATTCATCCGCGCGGCGCGAGGCACATGATCGATCCGAGTCAACTCGTCGCAGGCGCGACGGCTGTTTACGGAACGGAAGAAATCGAGCGCAGCTACGGAACGCTGGTGCCGATCGATCCCGCGCGCGTCGATACGGCCGACGACAACGACGTCATCGATCTTTCCGGACGAAAATTGCTGTGCATCGACACGCCCGGCCACGCACGGCACCACATGACGATTTACGACGAGAAAAGCAGCGGGTTTTTCACGGGCGACACGTTCGGACTTTCCTACCGCGAATTCGACACCGATCGAGGCGCTTTCATTCTTCCCACATCCACGCCGATTCAATTCGAGCCTGACGCGCTGCATACCTCGATCGACCGCATGGTCGGGTTCCGACCCACGCAAATGTTTCTCACGCATTTCGGCCGCGTCGGCCAGGTTCCGAAACTCGCTGCCGACTTGCACGAGCAAATCGACGCGATGGTCGCGATCGCGCGCGTGCATGCGACAGATGCCGGTCGTCACGCAACGATCATGCGCGATCTTGGCGAGTTATACATTTCGCGCGCGAAATCGCACGGCTGCACATTCGACGACACGAAAATTCGTGAGCTGCTGGCGATGGATATCGAACTCAACGCGCAAGGTCTGGAAGTGTGGATCGACAAGCAACTCGGCACCCGGCACTAACGCCGCAAACCTGCGAAAATGGCGGGATGGAATCGTCCGCAACCCTTGCGCAACGCATCGACGCATTGCTGCCGCAAACGCAATGCACGCGTTGCAGTTATCCCGCGTGCCGCGATTACGCAAACGCCATCGCGGCGGAAGTTGCAGATATCAATCAGTGTCCACCCGGCGGCGCGCGCGGGATCGAGTTGCTCGCGCAACTTCTCGGCCGCCAGGCCAAACCGCTGAACCCGAACAACGGCATCGAAAAGCCGCGCGAGATTGCGGTAATCGACGAAGAAATCTGTATCGGCTGCACGAAATGCATTCAGGCCTGCCCGGTTGACGCAATAGTGGGCGCGGCGAAGGTGATGCACACGATCATCGTCGCCGAGTGCAGTGGATGCGAACTGTGCATCGCGCCCTGCCCGGTCGATTGCATCGACATGGTTCCGGCGAATGACCGTCGCGCCGCGCTGCAACTGGCGCCGCAGTATCGCGAACGCTACGAAACACATTCGGCGCGAATCGCGCGCGCGGCTGCGGAAGCCACTGAAGAGGTCGCACAGCGCAAGGCCACGGTCGAATCGGCCAACGCGGTCGGCGATGCCGTCGCTCGCGCGCGAGCGCGCAAGGCCGCGCGCGGGAACGCCATGTGAACGCGGAAAAGCGTGCGGAAATTTTCCGGCGATTTCGTGAGGTCGATCCCAGTCCGACGACAGAGTTGAAATACAAAACGCCGTTTCAACTATTGATCGCCGTCATTCTTTCCGCGCAAGCGACGGACGTGGGCGTGAACAAAGCGACGCGCCATTTGTTTCCGGTGGCAGGAACGCCGGAAAAAATCCTCGCGCTCGGCGAGTCTGGGCTAAAACGGTACATTTCCACCATTGGACTTTACAACGCGAAGGCGAAGAACGTCATCGCGACATGCAAGCGCTTGATCAATGATTTCGGCGGCAAGGTGCCGCGCACGCGCGAGGAACTCGAATCGTTGCCGGGCGTGGGCCGCAAGACGGCGAACGTCATCATGAATACGATCTTCGGCGACACGACCATCGCGGTGGACACACACATTTTCCGCGTCGCCAATCGTACGAACCTCGCGCCGGGCAAGAACGTGCGCATCGTGGAGAACAAGCTCGACAAATTCGTTCCGGACGAATTCAAGCTTCACGCGCATCATTGGCTGATCCTGCACGGACGCTACGTGTGCGTGGCGCGCAAGCCGAAATGCCCGCAATGCATCATCCGCGATCTGTGTGAGTACGCGCACAAGACGCTGCCGGAAGATTTCTCGCAATAAAAAAAAGGCCGGAGAGCTCGCGCCCTCCGACCCCATCGACGTGCGTTGACTAAATCAGAACTGGAAGCGGAATCCGATCATCGGATCGACGGTGTTCGTCCTCAGGTAGCCGTTGGCCAGGCCGTTCTCCACTTTCGAATACATGGCGCCCGCGTAGGTGTCGAAGCGCTTCGTCCAGCGATAGTCCAGACGAACCGAATACGCCCAAAGATCGCCGCTGCACTGGCCTGAGCTGATGGTCGAACACTTGACCACGGCGTAAGAGTCCTGGTCGTAGTTGTAGACGGCGCCGGTGACGTCGAAGTCCGGCGTGATGAGGTACTTCAGGCCGACCCAGGACACAGCGATCTTCTTGTCGTTCGGAAATGCCGCGTTGTTCAGCACGCTGATGAAATAACCGCCGAGTCCGGAGAACGGAACGGTGAGCGGCAGCGACGGATTTTCATACTTGATGCGTTCGTAGCCCGCCGACACTTTCCAGGGACCGGCGGTATAGCTGCCGAGCAATGTCCATGACGTGTTGTCCGAAACCGTCGCCGCCAATGAATTGAGCGGCAGGCCCGGCGTGGTGCTGGTGCCCGCAACCTGCGCGGCGCTCAACGAGCCGAGCGCGAGTGCGTCTTTCTTGCGGCCGTAGATGCCGTCCACGCCGAAACCGGCGTAGTCGAAACCGACGTCGCCTTGCCATGCTTCACCGGGGCTGCTGTCGGACTTGCCGAATTGATACATCGCGCCCACGTGGAACATGTCGTACTTCCACTGGTATTTGACGGAATCGTCCAGGCGGACGTCTTCCGTATCGCCCATGCCGCCGGTCATGCCGGAGTAGCCGATGGGAGAAAACGCGTAGGAGCCGTTCATCGGATCGTACTTGACGATGTTGTCGGCCAGAATCGTGACGTGGCGGCCGAACGTCAGCGTGCCCCATACCGGAGAACTCAAACCGCCCCACGCCTGGCCGTTGAAGAATTGTCCGGCGCGGCTGCCGTCGCCCGCGGTTTTCTGGTTGGCGAGTGCCACGCCGTTGTTGTGGATCAGCGATTTCGGTGCGTCGGCCAGATTACCCGACTGCGGATTGAATCCCATTTCGGCGTTGAATACGAACGAAAGGTCGCCGGTGATCATTTCCTTGCCGCGGATGCCGACTTTCGATTGACTCAATCCGCTCGGCGCGATCGACGTCTGCGACTTGTCGCTGCTCTTGCCGAGCAGATATTGCAGGCCGGGATAGAAATCCTGGCTCAGCGGCGCTCCGTGCGACTGATAGGCGACACCGATATCGTAAGTGCCGTAAAGCGTGATGCCATTCCAGGTGAGGCTCTGATCGTCCGCCGCGTGCGCGGCCGACACAAAACTCGCACCGGCGATGCAGGCGAGCACCGCTGTACTTAAGGCCGACTTCTTCACGTTGGATTCTCCTCTCGTTTTGGCTATGGCAATCCGCTGGTTGTCGGACGCATACGGATTGTGCAAACGGGTATTCATGTATTCCCCTTGGACAGATGTGGAAAAGCCAACGTGCCACGCCGATCCGGGGCGGAGCGAATTGGTTAAATTTCCGGCAAATAGTATGAAGCAAATGTTTCAGTTCGGTGACGGCAGTTCCGCTAGACCTTAGTAGAATTTCATTGAAATCAGCGGCGTTGCGACCGGCAACGGGCGGTGTGCGCGCCACGATTTCAGCAATACTAAACGGGGGAGGAACTAAATTGTTTTGCGCTTGTCCCTCATGGCCGTAGGCTTCTCTACCCGCCAGCGGCCGCACGTGCAAAAAGCGTGCTGCGACGCAGTCGAAAAAAGAACTTGCCTGAACCGTATCGCCGGAACCGTTTCTCGATGCTTGGAATCGTTCGCCTTGCACTGAATCGCCCCTACACGTTCGTCGTGTTGGCGATTCTCATCCTCATCGTGGGAACGCTGTCGGCGCTGCGCACGCCGGTCGATATTTTTCCGAACATCAAGCTTCCCGTGATAAGCGTCGTCTGGACGTACAACGGCCTGCCGCCGGACGAGATGTCCGATCGCGTCATCACTTATTTCGAACGCCAGATGACATCATCGGTGAACGACATCGAGCACATCGAATCGCAGTCGCTGCCCGGCGTGGGCGTGATCAAGGTCTTTTTCCAGCCCGACGTCAACATCAACGCGGCGCTGGCTCAGGTGACGGCGGTGTCGCAGACCGTGCTCAAGCGCCTGCCGCCCGGCATCACGCCGCCGCTGGTGTTGAGCTACAACGCGTCGAGCGTGCCGATCCTGCAATTGGCGCTGTCGAGCAAAACGCTCACCGATCAGCAGTTGTTCGATCTGTCGAACAATTTTATCCGGCCGCAGCTCGCGGAAGTGGAAGGTGCAGCGGTACCGTCGCCATATGGCGGAAAAAACCGGCAGGTCGTCGTCGATCTCGATCCGGAAGCGCTGCGCTCGAAAGGTCTTTCGCCGCAGGACGTCACCACCGCGATCCTCGCGCAAAACCTGGTGTTGCCGTCCGGCACCGAAAAACTGGGCAAGTTCGAATACAACGTGAAGCTCAACGGCAGTCCAAAAGATTTGCAGGGATTGAATGATCTGCCGATCAAGTCCACGAACGGCGCCACGATTTATCTGCACGACGTCGCGCACGTGCGCGACGGCTATTCGCCGCAGCAGAATCTCGTGCTCGTCGACGGCCATCGTTCGGTGCTGACGACGGTGCAGAAAAACGGCAGCGCGTCGACGCTGGACATCATCGCGCATGTAAAACGCCTTTTGCCGAAGATCAAGGCCGGCGCGCCGGAAGGACTGCAACTCGACACGCTGCTCGATCAGTCCGTGTTCGTCAAAGCCGCCGTGTCGAGCGTGATCCGCGAGGGCGTGATCGCCGCCGCGCTGACGGGACTGATGATTTTGCTGTTCCTGGGAAGCTGGCGTTCGACGCTTATCATCACCGTTTCGATTCCGCTGGCCGTGCTGTCATCCATCGCCATGCTGTCCGCGCTCGGCGAAACGATCAACGTGATGACGCTGGGCGGTCTCGCTCTCGCCATCGGAATTCTAGTAGACGACGCAACCGTCACCATCGAAAATATCAACTGGCATCTGGAGCAAGGCAAGGACGTCGCCGCGGCGATCCTCGACGGCAGCAAGCAGATCGTCACGCCCGCGCTGGTGTCGCTGCTGTGCATTTGCATCGTGTTCGTGCCGATGTTCTTTCTCACCGGTGTGGCGCGCTATCTTTTCGTGCCGATGGCCGAAGCGGTGGTGTTCGCGCTGATTTCGTCATTCGTGTTGTCGCGCACGCTGGTGCCGACGATGGCGAAATACCTGCTCAAGCCGCATGTCGATCCGCACGCTGCGACGGCACACCCGATCGACGACGCCATGCTGGAAGATCCGACGCAGCACATGTCCGCCGGCACCGGTATCCTCTCGCGATTCCAGCGCGCCTTCGAACGCCGCTTCGAGAACGTTCGCGAAATTTACCGCGAACTGCTCGTGCTCGCGATGAACCGCCGGCTGTTGTTTCTCGGCGGTTTCGCCGTCGTCGTTTTGCTGTCGTTCGTGCTCGCACCGTGGCTAGGCGAGAATTTCTTCCCCGGCATCGACTCGGGGCAAATCAAATTGCACATGCGCGCGCAAACCGGCACGCGCATCGAGGAAACCGCGCGGCTGGCGACGCAAGTCGAAAAAACCATTCGCCGCATCATTCCTGCCAACGAGCTCAAGAGCGTCGTCGACAACATCGGATTGCCGGTGAGCGGCGTCAACATCACGTACAGCAACTCAGCTCCGATCGGCCCGGCCGACGCGGATATTCTCATCTCGCTCAACGACGATCATCGTCCCAGCGCGGAATACGTGGCGAAGTTGCGCGATGAACTGCCGCAGGATTTCCCGGGCGCGTCGTTCGCGTTTCTGCCGGCGGATATCGTCAGCCAGATCCTCAACTTCGGTCTGCCGGCACCGATCGACATTCAAGTGATCGGCTTCAAGCGCGACGAGAACCGTGTCTACGCTGCACGGCTGATGAACCGCATCAAGCACGTGGCCGGCATCGCCGATCTGCGCATCCAGCAAGCGTTCAATCAGCCTGAACTTCGCGTCGACGTCGATCGCACACGCGCCGGCGAACTCGGCATGACCGAGCGCGACGTCGCCACAAGCATGCTCGTGTCGCTGTCCGGCAGCGCGCAGACGGCGCCGACGTTCTGGGTGAATCCGAAAAATCACGTGTCGTACCCGATCGTCGTGCAGACGCCGCAGTACAAAATCGATTCGCTGAGCCAGCTAGAAAATATTCCCGTCACGACGTCGAACGGCGGCACGCAACTGCTCGGGAGCGTCGCCGACATCACACGCAGTCAAGGCGAAGGCGTGGTGTCGCACTACGACGTGCAGCCGGCCATCGATATTTTCGGCGCGGTGCAGGGTCGCGATCTCGGCGCCGTCGCTGGCGACATCCAGTCGATCATCGACAGCATGGGAAAAGAAGTTCCGGCCGGCTCGACGGTCGAAATGCGCGGACAAGTACAGACCATGAACGATTCGTATTCGAGCCTGATGTTCGGTCTGGCCGGAGCAATCGTCCTCATTTATTTGCTGATCGTCGTGAACTTCCAGTCGTGGCTGGATCCGTTCGTAATCATCACCGCGCTGCCCGCCGCGCTGGCCGGCATCGTGTGGATGCTGTTCCTCACCGGTACCACGCTGTCGGTACCCGCGCTCACCGGCGCCATCATGTGCATGGGCGTGGCGACCGCGAACAGCATTCTGATAGTGAGCTTCGCGCGCGAACGATTGACCGAAGGCGCCGACGCCGTCGCGGCGGCGATCGACGCAGGATTCATCCGTTTCCGTCCCGTCCTGATGACGGCGCTGGCGATGATCATCGGCATGGCGCCGATGGCGTTCGGCATGGGCGAAGGCGGCGAACAGAACGCGCCGCTCGGCCGCGCGGTGATCGGCGGACTGATTTTCGCTACCTGCGCAACGCTGTTCTTCGTTCCGGCTATTTTCAGTCTTGTACACGCGCGACAACATCCGGCGCGCGGCGAAACGGCGGATCCGGCACTGCCGACGCCGGCAACCTCACTTTGATGCGGAGCCATCCATGATCGATTCGACTTCAAACTCCGAACGCCGCCGCGTCTCTCCGCGGCGTTTGCGATTCGTCGGCGTCGTCGCGCTCATCGCAGCGATCGGTCTGGGAGTGCTCGGCATTCTTTCGCGCATCCACGAAGATCATGCGTTGAAAAACAAGGCCGACGCCGACGCGCTACCGATCGTCAGTCTCGTCGATCAACACCACGACGATTCACAACAGGAATTGATTTTGCCGGGCAATGTCCAGGCTTTCTACGATGCGCCGATCTATGCGCGCGTGCCGGGTTATCTCAAAAAATGGTATTTCGACATCGGCGCTACCGTGAAGGCCGGCGACGTTCTCGCCGAAATCGAAACGCCGGAAATCGATCAGCAACTCGAACAAGCGCGCGCCGATCTCGCCACCGCGCAAGCGAAGGAAAAACTCGCGAAACTCACTGCGAAACGCTGGGACGACATGCTCGCGTCGGAATCCGTGTCGAAGCAGGAAACGGATGAGAAAAACGGAGATCTGGAAGCGAAAGCTGCGGCGACAACGGCGGCGAAGGCCAATGTCGATCGACTGCAGGCGCTGGCCTCGTTCAAGCGCATCGTCGCTCCGTTCGATGGCGTGGTGACCGCGCGCAAGACCGACATCGGCGCCCTGATCAATGCCGGCAGCAGCAGCGGCGGCGAACTGTTCCGCGTCGCCGACACGCGCAAGCTGCGCATCTACGTGAATGTTCCTCAGGCGTATTCCGACGAAATCGAAAAAGGCATGACGGCACAACTGCGCTTTCCGGAAAAACCGGGCAAGTCGTTTCCGGCCACGATCGTGAGTACCTCCGACTCGATCAACGAATCGTCCCGCACGATGCTCGTGCAACTCGAAGCCGACAATGCACAGGGAAAACTCGTTTCCGGTTCCTATGCGGACGTACATTTCGATCTGCCCGCGGTGCAGGGTGTCGTGCAATTGCCGGTTACCTCGCTCCTGTTTCGCGAACACGGACTGAAAGTCGCCACGCTGGGACCTGACAATCGTGTCGTGCTGAAAAACATCCAGCTCGGCCGCGATTTCGGCACGCGCGTGGAGGTGACCGCCGGACTCGATCCAACCGATCGCGTGATAGACAGTCCGCCCGATTGGCTTGCTCAGGGCGACAGCGTGCGCGTTGCGCCGACGCCGCCGGAAAAAGTCCTGCCGCAGAAAGCCGTCGCGACAGCCCGCCCATGAAACGGATTGCCGTCGTTCTTCCGGCCATTCTGCTCGGCGCCTGTTCGCTGGCGCCGAAGTACGAAAAACCGGCAGTGCCGGTCGCCGATACATATAAGGAAACCGCGTCGTGGCAACCGGCGACACCGAACGATGCGCTCTCGCGCGGCGATTGGTGGACGGGATTCCGCGACGCGAAACTCGACGAACTCGAAGCGAGCGCCGAAGAAGCGAATCCGGATCTCGCCGCGGCGGCCGATCACTATGCCGGCGCGCGCGCATTCGCCGACGAGGCGCGCGCCGGATTGTTTCCGCAAATCGATGGCCAGGCGCTCGCCACGCACAATCGTCAATCCGACACGCGGCCGCTACGCTCCGCGTCGCAGCCCGACGAATACAAAGACGATCTCGTCGGCGCGCAGCTCAACTACGAACTGGATTTGTGGGGCCGCGTTCGCAATTCCGTCGTCACCGGCGCAGCCAATGCGCAAGCCAGTGCAGCCGATCTCGCGTCGGTGCGTTTGAGTTTGCAAGCCGAGCTGGCCGACGACTACATCGCATTACGTGGACTCGATGCGCAATCGAAACTGCTCGCCGACACCGTCGACGCGTATTCCAAAGCGCTCGCCCTGACGAAGAACCGTTTCAAGGGAGGTATCGCATCCGGCCTGGATGTGTCGCACGCGCAAACGCAGCTCGATGTCGCGCACGCGCAGGCAAGCGATGTGCGAGCGCGACGCGCATTGTACGAGCATGCGATCGCGCGTTTGGTCGGCGCATCGGCATCGTCATTTTCGATCGAACCGGCCGTCGTGGATTTCCCTCTGCTCGATGTTCCCGTCGGCGTTCCTTCGACGCTGCTCGAACGTCGAGCGGATATCGCCGCCGCCGAACGTCGTGCGGCTGCGGCGAATGCGCAAATCGGCGTAGCGCGTGCCGCGTTTTTCCCCAGCCTCACGTTGACGGCGAACGGCGGATACGAAAGCACCGGCGCGATAGACTGGCTGACGGCGCCGAACACGTTCTGGTCGATCGGTCCGAAAGCGTTTTTGACGTTATTCGACGCGGGCAAACGCCACGCACGCGAACGAGAGGCGCAAGCGCAATTCGACGAAGCCGGCGAACACTACCGCGCAACGGCCCTCACCGCGTTTCAGCAGGTGGAAGACAATCTCGCGTTGCTTAAAGTACTCGGCGACGAAGCCGCCGACGAAAATGCCGCCGTCGTTTCGTCCCAGAAAACACTCGACCTGGCCTTGGACAGGTATCGCAACGGTGCCGTCAATTACCTGGAAGTTGTCGAATCGCAAACGTCTGCGCTGCAGTCGCGGCGCACGGCGCTGACCTTGCACGATCGCCAACTCGAAGCGAGCGTAGGATTGGTCCGCGCACTCGGCGGCGGATGGAACGGCGACATGAACGCGCCGTCGGCTCCAAGTGAAATAAAAGCGACAGCGCGAACTCGCTGAAAGGAATTTTGTTCTCGCCCGTCTGTTTTACTGCGCCTTCACACGCACTGGAAGACCAAGCAACGGCTCAGCGTGGATAAGCAACGCTTTGGCGCATTGCAGCACTGATATTTCTTGTACGTGCAATGCGGCAGGCATAGTGTGAGCGGGCGCGAAAATCGATCTTTGTGGGAGATTTGTTGAAGGTGCCAACGACGAAATGGATTCGTCATAAAACAGCCGCGTTCGCGGTCAATATCGGCGGGAATCATCCCGCTGCAACCAGTATGGAGTACACGCAATGTCGAAGAAAATGATCAAACCTCTGACACTCGCCGTGGGCGCAGCATTCGTCGGTTCCGTCGCTCTCACGAGCATGGCACATGCGAATGCAGCGTTCCAGATGAAGCCGCTCGTGTCGGGTTACATGCTCGCCGGCACCGAAGGCAAGTGCGGCGAAGGCAAGTGCGCCGCCGCGAAGATGGACTCGAACAAAGACGGCAAGGTCTCGATGGCCGAAGCGAAAGCAGCCGGCTGGAACGACGCGCAGTTCAAGGCGATGGACACTAACAAAGACGGCATGCTGAGCGCCGACGAAATCGCCGACGGCCACAAGATGCACAAGAGCGGTGCGGAAGGTTCGTGCTCCGCGGACAAGAAAGGCAAGGAAGGTTCCTGCTCGGCGGACAAGAAAGGTAAGGAAGGCTCCTGTAGCGGCCACTGAGAGTAATCCGGCTACTACGATGACGAAACGTCCTGGCCAACCCGCCAAGGGTGCCGGACTAGGCCTGCGGCGGGCCCTTTTGGGTCCGCTGCAGGAATCTCCGGATGCGCCGATCGATTTCTTCGAGATGGCACCGGAGAACTGGATCAATGTCGGCGGCAAACTCGGCAAGACACTGCGTTCGTTTACCGAACGTCACCCGTTCGTGTGCCACGGATTGTCGCTGTCGCTGGGCGGTCCTGCGCCGCTTGACGAAACGCTGCTGCACAAAATCCGCCGGCTGCTGGACGAGCATGGCATCGCGCAATACAGCGAACATCTTTCGTATTGTTCCGACGACGGACATCTCTACGACTTGATGCCCGTTCCGTTCACCGAAGAAGCCGTCGACTGGTGCGCCGAGCGCATCGGCCGCGCGCAGGACATCGTCGGCCGCCGCATCGCGGTGGAAAACGTCTCCTCGTATGCCACGCCGGGACAGGAGATGAGCGAAATCGAATTCACCAACGCCGTGCTGAAGAAAGCCGACTGCGATCTTCTGCTCGACGTGAACAACGTCTACGTCAACAGCGTGAATCACCGCTACGACGCCGATCGATTCATCAACGCGATGCCGCTGGAGCGCGTCGCGTACATTCACATCGCCGGACATTTCAATGAGGCGGAAGATTTGATCGTCGACAGCCACGCCGCCGCCGTTATCGATCCGGTGTGGCATCTGCTCGACGTCGCCTACGCGCGATTCGGCGTATTGCCGACGCTGCTCGAGCGCGACTTTCGTTTTCCGCCGCTGGCGGAACTGATCGGCGAACTCGATCACGTCCGCGCTATCCAGGCGAAACACGCGCCACGGCAAGACGCGGAGCGTCATGTCCGCGTTGCCTGAAGCCGGTCGCACGCGGCGGCTGCAATACCAGTTCACCGCGCACCTGCGCGATCCGAAAACCAATCCCGCACCGGACGGCATCGAAGACCGGCGCATGGACATTTACCGCGATCTGGTTTTCAGCAATGTGGAAATGTTCCTTTCCGCCAATTTTCCAGTAATCCGCACTTTATACAACGACGCAGAATGGAACGCGATGACGCGCGATTTCCTGCGCGAGCATCAGTGCCACACGCCGCTGTTTCCGGAATTCGGACGCGAGTTTCTCCGTTACGTCGAATTCCGTCAGCAACAGCACCGTGACGATCCGCCCTTCCTTCTCGAGCTTGCGCACTACGAATGGGCGGAACTGGCGCTGTCGCTGGACGAGAACGACATCGCCGACGTTCCGCACGATCCCGACGGCGATCCGGCGACCGGCATTCCCGTCGTGTCGCCGCTGGCATGCGTGCTGGCATATCGCTATCCCGTACATCTGATAGGCCCGGAATTCCGTCCCGACGACGCACCGGCGGAACCCACCGTTCTCCTGCTCGTGCGCGGCCGCGACGACGAAGTGCGGTTCAACGAAATCAATGCGCTGACGGCGATGCTGATCGAACGCTTGCAGCAGAACGATGTACTCAGCGGCATGCAATGTCTTGATGCGCTTCTCGCCGATCAGGGAGCCATCGCCTCCGCTACGCGAGACGCCGGCGCCGATGCATTGCGCCAATTGCGGGCCTGCGATGCGCTTCTGGGAACTTTAGTTGATTGATTGGCTTCGTCCGGCACTAAGAATCTCGCGTTTGTCCTGATCTTGTCCGAAAGTTGTCCGTCTACTCCGGCCGGCGCTCGCACACCATGTGCGCATGAAAACGCCAACGTATATCAAACGCGCTGCAATCGGCACAACCGTCCTGTTTGCGATGCTGGTGGCCTGTGCGGTCGACGCAAACCCGATCGACGAATTTCCGGTGCCTCTCAGGAGCCCAGTTAGCATCGTGAACGGTCCGGACGGCAATCTGTGGTTCACCGAACAAGCTGGAAGCATCGGGCGCATGCATCCCGACGGATCGCTGACAGAATTTTTCACGCTGGTTCCTCATAGCGGTGTGCAACAAATCATTGTCGGCCCGGATGACAACCTTTGGTTTGTCGAAGTCACCACTCATAGAATAGGTCGAATCCTAACGGACGGGACCACGACCGAGTTTTCAACGCGATGCAGTCCCAGCGGGTATATCACCACCGGTCCGAACAACAGCGTGTGGTTCCCTGAGTCTTGCCCCGGCGAGGCGCATATCAGCGAAATGGCGACGCTAGGCGCGGCCGCGGGTACGATCGAGGAGCACACTCTCGGCACGAGCCCAACGCGAATGCCAACGACGATTGCAATCGGCGCAGATGGTAATATCTGGTTTGCGGACTATTTTCGAGCATCGGTCATACGACTAAACCCCTCGACCGACGAATTCGATGAATTCTTCGTGCCGGGTGCGAGACCTGCGGAGTTGGCCGACGTGATCCTGGGCCCCAACAATAAAATTTGGGTCTCGTTCAACGATACGATCGGCCGCATCACTGTCGATGGCGATATCGACGAATTCGAATTGCCGGACAATGGAGACGCGATAAATTTCATGACACTGGCGCCTGATGGCAGCGTTTGGGCCACCGAGTTCGACGGTACATTACGGCACATCGTTACGACAACGTCTGGAATATCGTCCACGCTCTACCCCGTGAGGCATGGCAGTGGTTTAACGTCCATAACGCCAGGGCCTGGTCGAAAGCTGTGGTTCACCGAAAACTTGTCCAACATCATAGGCAGTATTTTTTCCGACGCCATCTTCTTCGACGGCATGGGCGACGATCCTTGATGTAAACGGCAACGCGACAATGTAAGGTTCTCCTCGGATTTTCGTCCAATGCGGAAATCAACCGGGAGAAGTGCATGTCCAGCATCATCATTGTGTGGGAATCGCTCACGTCGCGGTTGCGTGGCATCGGCCAATCGATCCCGCCGTTGATCCTGCGTTTGATCATGGGCTGGGAATTCTGGGAATCCGGCACGGAGAAATACACCGGCGACAACTGGTTCACGCAGATCCAGGACAAGTTTCCGTTTCCCTTCAGCAAAATTCCAGCCGACATCAGTTGGGCGATGGCGACGTATTTCGAACTCGGCGGCGCCGTGCTGCTCGTGTTCGGATTGTTCACGCGTTTCGCGGCGTACAGCCTGCTCATCCTTACCTTCGTCGCGACTGCGGCCGTGCATTGGCCGGACATGATCGCGATGTGGGGCGATCTCGCAAAAGGCTATGCGATCACCGACAAGGGATTCGGCAATTTCAAACTGCCGCTGCTGTTCGTCGTGATGTTGCTGCCGCTGATTTTCCAGGGGCCCGGCAAACTGAGCTTCGATTTCGTCCTGGCGAAATTCCTTAAGGCCGATACGATGCCGCAACCCATTTCCGACGCATACGCGTGGAGCATTGCGTTTCTTCTGCTGAGCATTCCGTTTCTGATGTTGCTGCCGATGTTCGGGACGGTTTTGCTGATAGCAGCGATCGCCACCTTCCTGTTCGGCCGCTACGCGCGGGCGTAACGGCGACTTATTTGTGATCGACCGGCACGCCGCGTATCCTCGCGGCATGCCGGAACATGTCCATAAATACGCAGAACGCTTCCGCGGGTTTTTGCCTGTCGTCGTCGATATCGAAAGCGGCGGGTTCGACAGCGAACGCGATGCGCTGCTGGAAATCGCCGCCGTCATCGTGCGCATGGACGAACATGGCCTGGTTCATCCCGATCCCGTGATTTCCACGCACGTCGAGCCGTTTCCCGGCGCGAACATCGATCCGAAATCGCTGGAGATCACCGGCATCGACGTCACGCATCCGTTTCGCGCGGCCATCGAAGAACGCGCGGCACTCGATCACATCTTCACGCCGATCCGCCGCGCGTTGCGCGAATACGATTGTCAGCGCGCCGTTCTGGTCGGACACAATGCCGCTTTCGATATTGCATTCTTGAACGCCGCCGTGCGCCGCACGAATCACAAGCGCAATCCGTTTCATCAGTTCAGTTGTTTCGACACGGCTACGCTTGCCGGTCTCGCGTATGGCCAAACCGTGTTGAGCCGGGCCGTGCAGGCCGCCGGTTTCGAATGGAACGCAAACGAGGCGCATTCGGCCGTTTATGATGCCGAACGCACGGCGTTGGTGTTTTGCGATATCGTCAACCGCTGGAAAACGATGAGCGATTGCCTGCGCGCGCAAACCGGCGCGGCGGCTTGAATTAGTCCGGCGCGGAGCCACCTTCGAGTCATGCCCATTTACGAATACGCCGCCGTCGGCAAGGGATGCCCGCATTGCCAGGCACGCTTCGACGTGCTGCAGAAAATGAGCGATGCATCGCTCGCGCAGTGCCCGGAGTGCCATGAGCCGGTGACGCGCGTGATCTCCGTGCCCAGCGTTGCCGCGGGCGGATCGCATCTGCTGAAGGAAGACCATTTTTCCAAGCGCGGCTTCACGCAATACAAACGCGCGGGCAACGGCGTCTACGAGAAAACCGCCGGCAAGGGGCCGAAATTCATCAGCGGCGATTGATCCATACTTTCGTCATTTCCGAATCGCCGCCGATGATGGTGTAATCGTCGTTTTCACCGCCGGAGTTCGCGATGCGTATCACGCTCATGCTGCCAGCCGCACTGGCCCTCGTTCTCGCTGCCTGCCAAGGGCAGCAATCGGCCCGTCCCGCGCCGCAGGCATCCGCCAGGAAATCGGCGGCCGACTCCAATTACCCGGTCGCGAAAACCGGAAATCAGGTCGACGATTACCATGGAACCAAGATCGCCGATCCTTACCGCTGGATGGAAGACGTCGATTCTTCCGACACGCATGCGTGGATCGAAGCGGAAAATAAACTCACGTTCGGCAAGCTTGCGCAGATTCCCGGCCGCGACCGCATTCGCGAAAAACTGAGCGCCGTCTGGAATTACGAGAAGTTCAGCCCGCCGGAAAAATTCGGCGATCATTATTTCTATACGCGCAACGACGGTTTGCAGAATCAGTCGGTTCTGTACGTGACTGAGTCGCTGGATGCCGAACCGCGCGTTTTACTCGATCCGAACAAACTGTCGAACGATGGAACCGTTGCGCTGAAGAGCTATGCCATCAGCAACGACGGAAAATTTCTCGCCTATGGATTGTCGTCCGGCGGATCGGATTGGGAAGAATGGCATGTGCTCGACGTCGACAAGGCCAGGAACACGGACGACGTGTTGAAATGGGTGAAATTTTCCGGCGCGAGCTGGCGCCGCGACGGAACCGGATTTTTCTACAGCCGCTACGACGAACCCAAAGGCGAAAACGCACTGAAGGCGGCGAACAAATTCCAGAAACTGTATTTCCATCGTCTCGGCACGAAGCAATCCGACGATCAGCTGATCTACGAACGCAAAGACCAACCCGATTGGATGTTCGGCGGCGTGGTCAGTGACGACGGCCGCTACCTGATCATCAGCGTCTCGCGCAGCACGGAGCCGAAGAATCTCGTGCTGTATCGCGATCTCGCGAAAAAGAATGCCGACGCGGTCGTCGAAACGCTGATCGGCGAGTGGGATGCGAGTTATCAGTTCATCAACAACTCGAAAGACAAATTGTATTTCCTCACCGACAACGATGCGCCGCGCTATCGCGTGATATCGGTGGATATCAAAAAGCCCGACAAAGACCACTGGCACGAAGTGGTGGGCCAAGCGCAGGACACGCTGCAGAACTGCAACATGATCGATCATCTGCTCGTGGCCGAATACATGAAAGACGCGCACACGGCGGCGAGCCTGTTCGATGCCAACGGACATCGTCATGGCGCTGTCGACCTGCCCGGCATCGGTACCGCCGCGGGCTTCACCGGCCGCACGTTCGACAAAGAAACGTTCTATACGTTTTCCAGTTTCACGACACCGCCGAGTGTGTTCCGTTTCGATTTGACGACGAAGGAAAATTCACTGTTCCGCGCGCCGAAAGTCGCGTTCGACGCATCGCCGTACGAAACGAAACAGGTTTTCTATGCGAGCAAGGACGGCACGAAAATCCCCATGTTCATCACCGCGAAAAAGAACGTGGCGATGGACGGATCCAATCCCACCATTCTGTACGGTTACGGCGGTTTCAACATCCCGATCCAGCCTGGATTCTCGCCCTCGGTGGCGGCGTGGTTGGAACTCGGCGGCGTCTATGCGGTGGCAAATCTGCGCGGCGGCGGCGAGTACGGCCGCGAATGGCACGAAGCGGGAATCAAGACACACAAGCAAAATGTGTTCGACGATTTCATCGCCGGCGCCGAATACCTCATCCGCGAAAAGTATACTTCGCCGCCTAAGCTCGCCATTCGCGGAGCGTCGAACGGCGGCTTGCTCGTCGGCGCAACCGAATTGCAGCGTCCGGATCTTTTCGCCGCGGCGATTCCGCAGGTCGGCGTGCTCGACATGCTCCGTTTCCGCGATTTCACCATCGGCCGCGCATGGGAATCCGATTACGGTTCCGTCGAGAATGCCGACGAGTTCAACGCACTGCGTGCTTATTCACCGGTGCACAACGTGAAGTCGGGTGTCGACTATCCCGCCACGATGATCATCACCGGCGATCACGATGACCGTGTGTTTCCCGCGCACAGCTTCAAGTTTGCAGCGACAATGCAGGCTGCCGATCCGCACGGCAAACCGATCCTGATTCGCATCGAAACCCGTGCGGGACACGGCCAGGGCAAACCGACGACGATGCAGATCGACGAGGTGGCCGACGTGTACGCCTTCATTCTCAATGCATTCGGAGAGACGAAATAAGTCACTGGATTCCTGCCGGCAAGCGGAACACAATCGGTAGGAACTGTCGGATTCAGCAATTTCGGGAAGGAGTGAACGATGATCTATCAGAACATTCTTGAAACCATCGGCCGCACACCGATCGTGAAGATCAATCGTCTCGCGCCGAAAGGCGTGGAGATGTACGTGAAGGTGGAAGCGTTCAATCCGATGTCGTCGGTGAAGGACCGCCTCGCCGTCGGCATCATTCTCGACGCGGAAGCCACCGGCACGCTCAAGCCGGGACAGACCGTCGTCGAAGCGACATCGGGCAACACCGGCATCGCGCTCGCGATGGTGTGCGCCGTGAAGGGTTATCCATTCGTCGCATTCATGAGCGATTCGTTCTCCGTCGAGCGCCGCAAACTGATGCGCGCGCTCGGTGCGAAAGTAATCCTGATCCCCGCCGCCGAACGCGGCACGGGCATGATCAAGCGTGCGGAGGATTATGCGAAAAAGAATGGCGCGTTTCTGGCGCGTCAGTTCGACAATCAGGCCAACCCGGCGTATCACCGCAGCACGACGGGTCCGGAGATCCTGCAAGACTTCGCCGGCAAGCGTCTGAACTGGTTCGTCACCGGCTGGGGTACGGGCGGTACGCTGACCGGCGCCGGCGAGATGATCAAGCTTGCGCGGCCCGACGTGAAAATCATCGCGACTGAACCGGAAGGCGCGGCGATGCTGTCCGGCAAGGATTGGGCGCCGCACAAAATCCAGGGCTGGACGCCGAATCTGGTTCCGTCGGTTCTCAACAAGAGTGTCGCCGATCAAATCATTCCCGTTGCGGATGTGTTGGCGCGCGACACGGCACGTGAACTGGCGACGAAAGAAGGTATCTTCTGCGGAATCTCTTCGGGCGGGACATTCGCCGCCGCGCTCGCTGTCGCGAAACAGGCAAAATCCGGCGACGTGATTCTCGCCATGTTGCCCGACACGGGCGAGCGCTACCTGTCGACGTTCCTCTTCGAAGGCATCAACGAAGGCACCGACGTCGAACTGAGCGATTTGTAATCGATTACGGCGCGGCTAACGGCCGCGCCGTCTGCCGCGTGCGCGTATCATTCCGTAAACGCTGATCACGACCCAGCACGTTTCGATCACGAACGCGGATAAATTGAAATCGTTGACCAGCGACAACAAAACGGCTCCCGCACCGAGCGCATTCATCAGCTGATACGCGAACGCGTCGCCGCGCAGCTTGCCGGCCTGCAGCAGGAAAAATGCCCACAACATCACGGCGACGCCGAGCAGACCCGCGATGTCGTACCAGTGCAAACTCAATCTCATGACGCGCGCTGACGCAAGGCCTCGAATAACACCACGCCCGTCGCCACAGACACGTTGAGACTTTCGACGTCGCCGCGCATGGGAATGCGCGCGAGAAAATCGCACGATTCGCTCGTCAACCGGCGCATGCCCTCGCCTTCACTGCCGAGCACGATGGCGATCGGTCCTTTCAAGTCGATCGAATACAAATCTTGTTTCGATTCGCCCGCGAGACCGACAAGCCAAACGCCCTGCTGCTTGATCGCCTTCAATGTGCGCGAGAGATTCGTCACCGAAAAAAAAGCGACGCGATCGGCGGCGCCCGACGACGCGCGACGCACGGTCGGCGTAATGCCGACCGCTTTGTCTTTCGGTGCAACCACGGCGGTCACGCCCGCCGCTTCGGCGCTGCGCAGACATGCACCGAGATTATGCGGATCGGTGACGCCGTCGAGCACGAGCAGCAACGCCTCGCGGCCGGCTTTTTCGATCAATCCGGACAACTCGCTTTCCGCGCGCGGCGGCGGTGCGCGATAACGCGCGACCGCGCCTTGATGACGCGCGCCGCCGGTCATGCGATCGAGCGCGTCGCGCGGACGCGCGTGCGGCTTCAGTCCGAGGTCGCGCGCGCGATCGGATAATTCCTTGATGCGCGCGTTCTGGCTGTCGGACTCGAAATACAGTTCGAGAATATTGCCCGGATCGTGATTCAACGCCGATTCGACGGAGTGGATTCCGTACAGCAACTCGCCGGTCATGCGCGTTTTCTCCCGCGCTGTTCCTCCACCACCAAGCGGAAATCGATCTTGCGGTCTTCCAGGCTCGCGCGCAAAACCTGCACGCGCACCGGATCGCCCAGACGGAATTTCAATCCGCGCCGTTCGCCGTTCAACAAGTGGCGGATCGGATCGAAATGATAATAATCGTTCGGCAACTGCGTGATATGCACCAGACCGCTGACCTGCGATTGCGTCAATTCGACGAACAAACCGAATGACGTCACGCCCGATACGATGCCGTCGAATTCGCTACCGACGTGCTTTTCCATCCATGCACATTTGTAGCGTTCGTCCACATCACGTTCGGCTTCGTCGGCGCGGCGCTCGTTGTGCGAACAATGCGTCGCCAGTGCCCCCATCGCGCTCGGACTATAGGTGTACGCGGAGGGTTTTCCTTTGCCCAACACGTAGCGGATCGCGCGATGCACGAGCAGATCGGGATAGCGCCGGATCGGCGAGGTGAAATGCGCATAGGCGTCTAACGCGAGTCCGAAGTGTCCCGAATTCTGCGGGCTGTATACCGCCAGCGATTGCGAACGCAGCAGCACGGATTCGATCAGCGCGCTATCCGGACGCTTCCTGATTTTCTTGAGCAGCGACGAAAAATCGGCAGGCGTCACCTGCGTGAGCGGCGGCATGCGCAAGCTGAATTCACGCAGGAATTCCAGCAGGTCTTCGTACTTCGTCGCCGGCGGCGGTGCGTGCACGCGGTACAGCGCTGGAATCTCGTGCTTGCCGAGGAAACGGGCTGTCTCGACGTTCGCCGCGATCATGCATTCTTCGATCAGCTTGTGCGCATCGTTGCGCGGTTCGCTGCCGAGCTGCACGACATCGCCCGCCGGGCCGAGGCGGAATTTCACTTCATGACTTTCGAAATCGATCGCACCCCGCCGTTGCCGCGCTTTTGCCAGAATCTTGTAGAGCTGATGCAGATGCTCGAGTTGCGGAAGTATACTTTTCAACTCCGCGCGCGCGCCGGCCGATTTTTCGCCGAGCACTTGCCACACGCGCGTGTACGTAAGGCGCGCATGCGAGCGCATAACCGCGGGGTAGAATTTCGAATGGCTGACGTTGCCTTCGAAATCCACGCGCATTTCGCACACCATGCACAGGCGGTCGACGTTCGGATTCAACGAACAAATGCCGTTCGACAATGTCTCCGGCAACATCGGCACGACGAAGCCGGGAAAATAAACCGACGTCGATCGTTTCTGCGCTTCGTCATCGAGCGCGGTGTCCGGCCGCACGTAATGCGAAACGTCGGCAATGGCCACGATCAACCGGAATCCGCCGCCCGCAGGTTCTGCGAAATCGGCGTCGTCGATGTCGCGCGCGTCTTCGCCGTCGTTGGTACCGAGCGGCGTCGTGCGTAAATCGACGCGCCCGGCAATCTCCGCATGCGCCACCTGAGGTTCGACTTGCGCCGCTTCGCTCAGCGTCTTGTCCGGCCACTCCTGCGGAATGCCATGGCTCGCGATCGCCATCTCGACGACCAGTGACGGCTTGAGCCGATCGCCCAGAACACTGAGCACCTGGCCGATCGGTCCGCGATGCGCCATCGGCGGTTCGACGATTTCCGCGACGACGATCTGTCCGTTGCGCGCGCCGCGCGTTTTGTCGGGCGGGATCAAAATATCCTGATGCAGACGCTTGTCGTCGGGAGCCACGACAGTCACGCCGTCCTGCACCACGATGCGGCCGACCAGCCGCGTCATGCGCCGCTCGAGTACTTCGGCGATTGCGCCTTGTTTGCGGCCGCGGCGGTCAGCGCCGACGATGTTGCCGAGCACGCGGTCCCCGTGCATCACTTTGCGCATTTCAGCAGGCGATAGATAGATGTCGTCGCCGCCCGCATCGGGACGCAAAAATCCGAATCCCTCCGCGTTCGCGATGATCGATCCCGGAATCAAATCCAGCCGCGATGCGACGCCGTAGCCGCCGCGGCGATTCTGGATGAGCTGTCCATCGCGCACCATTGCGGCGAGGCGTTTCGTCAACGCGTCGAAGTCACGCGATTGAGTCAATCCCAATTCCTGGGAGAGCGTTTCGGCCGTGAGCAACTGCGCGCGATCGCTAAGATGTTTCAGCAGCGCTTCGCGGCTGGGAATCGGGTGTTCGTAGCGTTCGGCTTCGCGCTGCGCCTGCGGATCGGCCTGACGTTTCAATTCCGGTTTGCGGGCCATCGGATTCGTTTTTTCTGCGCGCGCCGGGCGATCCGTTGGCGGAAGTTCCGGCATCCAACCCGGCCGTTTGGCCGTCTTTTTCGCCGGTGGTTTTCCGGGCCGTTTCTGTTTCACGTAGTGATTCCATTCCAATCAGGCGCGCAGCGTCGCCCACCCGCGCCGGCGATGCAAGCTATAATTGACATTGCGCCGCACGGACCGTATTGTTCGCGGCCCGCGCCGCGCGCGGTTCGCACGCCTGCCCAGGTGGCGGAATTGGTAGACGCACTAGTTTCAGGTACTAGCGGGTAAAACCGTGGAGGTTCGAGTCCTCTCCTGGGCACCACTGGATAGTCTCTCTTGTTCCCTGCCGATCCCAGCAGGTTCAACGTATAGCCGTAGAACTAGCAGTCATCACGCATATGCGGACCAGTCAGTCCCATATCGCTTCGTTGCAGCCGATAAAAAATACGGGTAACTTTGTGGGTAGATTAGTTGATATGTACTTGGACAAAGACGTCCTTCCTTATTTAGGACGCTATCCGATTGCCGGCATCAAACCAATTATCGTGAGTGACGTTGTGGAACGCATTGAGCGCAGAGGAGCTTTCAACGTCGCGCAAAAAACGCGTCAGTGGTTAAACGCAATATTTAAGTACGCAATCGCAAAAGGAATGGTTCACGCAAACCCAGCAGAACACCTTTCCAGAATCTCAGCTCCGAGACCTCCGGTGCAGAACCAAGCTCACATTGACGAGGCTGACCTATCAAGCCTCTTGCGAGCTGTAAACGCGTACATCGGATCCCCACTACGCGAGGGGCGATTCAGCTCGCGCTTTGGACTGCTAATCGACCCGGGATGATCCGCACCCTACGATGGGACGAACTCGATCTAGAAACTGCAAATTGGACGATCGCTAAAGGTCGAGCGGGAATGAAACTCGGTTACTCACACGTCACGCCACTTCCGCGGCAGGCAGTTGAGATGCTTCGCAATCTAAGCAATCTGTCAGGTTCGTTCATTCATGTCTTTCCCGGCCGAAATAACCCGCGTGCACCGATGAGTGATGCGGCGCTGAGCAAGGCTCTTAATTCCATGGGATATAAAGGTCGACAGACGATGCATGGATTCAGGCATCTGGTCAGTACGGCACTTAATGAGCACGGCTATGAAAAGGACTGGATCGAGCGTCAATTGGCGCACGGAGATCCTGACAAGATCCGGGCGACGTACAACAAGGCAATTTACCTCGAGCAACGACGCCGGATGATGCAGGAGTGGGCAGACCGTCTTGATACCCTAAGTGGTAACTCACCAAAACGGAAATCGACATGAGTAACGAAATTCCGAACAGCGCCTTTGCATTAAAAGGTATGCCGAAGGCAAGTTTTTCTTTTTGCTAGTGGGATTCCCGAACTCAGGGCGCAAGCGGAAAATGCATTGCGCCACGCAACTAGTCTCTCAGTTTCATTCGACTCTGGATATTCACCTCTGCTATGCGTGGGGCTGGGGCAGCCGACGAGTCCATCGAACGCTGTCTAGATTCAGTGCAATTTCTCAACGAGGCATTTGGCGTCGATCGGAGTTGAATTCCCTCCTCCCAAATGATGGGAAGTCGTTATTCGATGAGAGCCCGAGACGGACTCGCGTTCAGCCACTACCACATTGAAATCGAACTTACTTAGCAATTTGAGCTTTGCGTCGTACCCCCTAAGTACGCCCGAGCGAACGTACTTCAAAAAGGCGACGGTTCGAGTCCTCTTTAATCCTATATCTGCGCGCAATATCTGGCCAATTTTTAATTAAATAGCAGTTACAGGACACCATTCGATAAATCTTGATCGAAGTCACTTCGTTGACTGTGCCAAAGGGAGTGGCGGTCGGCCGATGAACGCCAACGTTGCGAAATGGCGGACGAATTTAAGGCACTTGGCGTGTTGTAGCGGCGATCGCCCGACCGTTGGAACACGAAGTGGGTGGGCAATTTGTTCTACGTTCGCTCGATCAGCAACGCAATATGTCGTACGCAGTAGCTAAAATTCGTTTGAATTGACGTCGGCAATAGATGACGAAAATGGAGATGTCCAATGGTCCGTTTGCACCTGATGCGCTGTTATTTCAGCGTCGTGTTAACCGTTGGTGTATCCGGTTCTTGCTGCGCGGGCACCGGGCTCACCGGAGCGGGACCTAGTGGTGTTTGTCGATCGTCAGGCGGTTCAGGCAATGGTGCTCTGTTGCCGGGTAAATATTGGGAAGAACAAGCCAACAATCGCCTCGAAAAGGACGACGCAATCGGCGCACTGGAGGCTTTCAAGATCGCCTCTTATTACGGCAACAGGGATGCGCTATATGATGTTGCGATGATGTACATGAAAGGCGCAAAAAAGATTCGCGCTGACGTGTCTCTGGGCGTCGCTTGGCTTCAAATCGCCAAGCAATATGAACAATCTTTAGCGTCCGAAGCGCTCCGAACGTTGGAATCCGCGCTTACGGACGATCAACGGGACGCGTCGACTCGAGATTTTAAAAATCTCGTCAGTAAGTATGGGGTATCAGTCACGAGACCGCGCGTGATGAAAACATTCCAACTCGGACGTGGCCACGCTGCATTCGCCAACACAGTTTGTTATGACGGCCTGGTCATGGCGAGCGACATATATCTGCAGCAAGTCGATCAAGATTTCGCAGAATATGTGACGACAATGTTCGGAAAAGTGATCGTGGAACCGTTGCAGCCAGTTTCCGCTCCAAACTCCCAGAAATAATTTGTGCGTCAGAAGGTGTCAGACGATACGCGCTCACGACTATCCAATCGCTGTTCGCATCGCTAGTGGGCCTAAGCAAGAGAGCGCTGGCAGTGTGCGTTACTTCAGACGCTAAGTCGTGGGATTGGCTATGCGTTTGAGGTCAGTGATTATGCGAGGATTGGCGTTCTTCCCTTTTTGTTCAACACTAAGCGCCCGCTTCGCTATTTCTCGCGCCGCTTGAATGCGGTGTAGCCGTTCGAATGCTTTTGCTTGAGCAGCGAGAATGCCGAACTGCAATTCGCCGTGCGGAAGCAGGCGAGCATATTCGCCTTCGATATCCAGCAATTCCTTCAATGCATCATCCACTCGATCGAGGGCAAGCAACGCCTCCGCTCGGTAGAAACGCGTCGACAAAGCTGTTTGCAACATTCCTCCATTCAATTTCTTTCGCAATTCCAGAACAGAATCTGCAGTAGCGAGCGCGTCTTTATATTGTTGCTGACTTAGTTGTACAACGATCAGATTCTCCAGGATGTAAGCGTACGAGAGCGATTCTTCTCCGCTGAGTTTGCGTTGCAACTGCATCGCTTCCTGCACATCTTGGTCCGCGTTTGCAAATTGACCGTACTGAGAATATGTGCGCCCGCGTAGAGCAAAGAGACGAGGACAAATAACGCTTTGAACGCTATGCGCGCGGCATACTTCGATCCCTTGTGAATACCAATCTGCAGCTTTCTCAAAATCGCCCTTGGCAAAATCCAGCTTTCCCATTCCCGCCACTGCATAGAGCGTATGGGGATCGAATTCGCCGAATGTTTTCCGGCGCATATCCAAAGCATCGCGAAGATAGGGCTCGGCATCGTCCAACCGCCCCTGCGCTACTAAAAAGGTGCCATAAAGACCGGTATCCCATGCAATCACCGGACTTGGCTGATCGAAAAACAAATTGCCAAGCGCGATGGCTTGCTTGTATGAATCTTCCGCGCGGGAAATGTCGCCGTTTGCTTCTGCGGCGACCGCCGTATTTTCGTAGAGCGTAATGATCTGCCGGCTCGGTGTTTCGCCGGTCTGATGCCACAATGACAACGCTGCGTCAGCGCTCCGGAAACCTTCCTGGAAGCGCTGCATGTCGATCAAATTCGAAGCTTCGTTGATCATCGCTTCAAGAACCTGATTCACCCCTTGGATGCCTTTACTCTGAGCCAGGACTACCGTTTCCCGAGCTAACGCCAGGCCGTCATCGGCTCGATGGCTGTGGACCAATGCCTTGCTGAGCAATATCAATGCATCGATCGCCGTAGGGGTACTTTGTTGAATGAACTCCTCGCGAAGCGGCGCGAGCAGGGCTGATGCTTCGGAGTAACGAGATTTATGTATCAGTGCTTGAGCG
>DATAVJ010000058.1:0-2057 GCA_036267795.1 Rudaea sp. | reverse complement strand
TCGACCGTCGCGGCAACAATGCAACGCGACTTTCCCACCGCATATTCGAAAGACGCGACGCCGAAGATGGAAGTCACTCCGCTGAAAGCCGAGCTGACGCGCGACGCCAAGCCGACGATGCTCTTTCTCCTGGCCGCGGCGGGCTTCGTGTTGCTGATCGCGTGCGCAAACGTCGCCAACCTGAATCTGGCGCGCATGGTGCGCCGCGGCCGCGAAATGGGATTGCGCACCGCGATGGGCGCCAGCCGCGTGCGCTTGTTCCGGCAATTGCTGACGGAAAGTTTTCTCCTCGCATTCGGCGGAGGATTGTTGGGTCTGCTTCTCGCCACGAGCGGAATAAAGTTGCTGACAACGTTCGTTGCACGCTTCACGCCGCGCGCAAACGAGATTCACATCGATACGCAAGTCTTGCTCTTTACGCTGGGGATCGCGGCGCTGGTCAGCATTCTGACGGGCACAGCGCCAGCGCTGAGCCGTCGCGGAAATCTTGCCACGACGCTGAAAGAAGGCGGCACGCAATCCACCACCGGCGCGCGTCGCAGCAAAACGCGCGGGGCACTGATCGTCGCGCAAGTGGCAGTTTCGTTTCTCTTGTTGATCGGCGCAGGGCTGATGGTGCGTAGCCTGATCAATCTGCAGCGCGTCGACGCCGGTTTCCGACCCGAGAATGTTTTGACAGTCCAGATGAGCCTGGATTTTTCGAAGTACATGAGCAATCCGAGCATGCTCAACTTTTCCGATGCGCTTCTCGAGAAAGTTCGCGCCATGCCCCAGGTGACGTCTGCCGCGATGTCGGGCGAGTTCCCGCTCGATAAGTCGCCGGCGTCCAATAATGAATTCCTGATTGAGGGCCGGCAAGCGAACCCGAACGACAAGCCAACAGCAGAATTCAACGCGGTCACGCCCGACTATTTTCGCACGCTCGGAATTCCGATTCTGAGCGGCAGAGATTTCGATGGTCGCGACCGGCCCGATAAACCGCGCGTGGCGATCGTGAATCAATCCCTTGCGAACCACTATTTTCACGGCCAGAATCCCGTGGGCCGCCGCATTTCGTTCGACAACGGCAAACACTGGACGGAGATCGTGGGCCAAACCGGCGATGTCCGCGAGCGTGAACTGAATCAGGCGCCGAAAGATTACATCAGCACGCCTTACGCCCAGGATCCTCAAATGACACCGGGCCTGGTCGCGCGCACCCAAGGCGACCCGATGAATATCGCGCGCACCGTCGTGACGCATCTGTACGAAGTCGACCCCAATCAACCGGCGGGAAAAATCCAATCGCTGGAGCAGGTTCGCGCGGAATCGATCGCGGCGCCGCGCCTGACAACAAATCTGCTCGGACTATTCGCGTTGCTCGCACTGGCGATCGCGGCTGCCGGCATCGGCGGCGTGATGGCGCTTTCGGTGAGCCAGCGCATTCACGAAATCGGCGTTCGCATGGCGATTGGCGCGCGGCCCGGCGAAATCGTGATGATGATATTGCGGCAAGGTGTCGGCCTGGCGCTCGTCGGCGTCGCGCTCGGCTTGGCTGCGGCGTTCGCGCTAACCCAATCGGTGCGCAGCTTCCTCTTTGGCGTGACGCCCACCGATCCGCTCACGTTTATCGGAGTCGCGGCGGTTTTGTCAGCGGCCGCCTGTGCCGCGTGCTACTTCCCGGCACGCCGCGCCGCGCAAGTCGATCCATTGCGGGCGCTTCGCGTCGAGTAGACCGGAAACGGTTCCGGCAACTCAACGTCTAAGCCTGCTGACAGGTCTGGACGGAAACATTGGAGAAATCTTGTGCCGACATTTACGCAGGGCGCTATATCTCTGCTCGCTCGCTGGTTGATAAGCGTTATTTTTGTGACCAGTGCCTACAGCAAAATGTTTGGCTGGAGCGTCAACGTCGAGTACATGCATTCGAAACACATGCCGGCCGCGGCGTTTCTGCTGGCTGCGGCGCTGGTGGTCGAAGCTGCCGGTTCCTTCTGCCTGATTACGGGTTTGGGCGCGCGCATCGCGGCAACCGTAATGTTTTTCTACATGATCCCGGTGACGTTCCTGCTCCACGA
>DATAVJ010000057.1:0-25806 GCA_036267795.1 Rudaea sp. | reverse complement strand
AAACAGGGTGAAGTTGCGTGCGTTCATGTGCTGGAAGTCGGTTGCGCCGGTGATTGCGGAGGCGGAGTTGGAGCAGGAGGCGGATTGGGTGGCGCCTGTGGAATCTGCGGCACGATCGTGTGCAAATCAAGGTAGTGCGTGACGTCCGGCGGCAATTTCGTGGATAGCCATTTCGCGGCATTTTCGAAGGTCGGCAGCAGTTTCGATTCCTTCCACCACGGATCCTGCGGCAGCGGCGTGAATTTCAGGATCAGCACGGTAATAGTGACGATCGCGAGGCCGCGAATGAGCCCGAACACCATGCCCAGCATGCGGTCGCTGCCGGAAAGACCGCTGCCGGCGATCAGTTTGCGCATGAGAAATCCGACCAGCGCGCCGGCGATCAGCACACCGACGAAACAGATCGCGTAGCCGAGCACCAGACGTGCGGACGGCAATGTGATCGCGGTGAATTGCGCCGCCAGTTGCGCGCCGAACGTCCACGCGACCCAAAATGCGAGAACCCAGCACGCCAGAGCGATGGCCTCGCCGATGAATCCGCGCCACAGTCCCATCAGCACCGACAAACCGAGTGCGGCGATGATGCAATAGTCTGCCCAGTTCACTGCGGCCCCCGCGGTGCAATGCGAATCATGGTTGCGTGACGATCATCCCGTCGACGTGCAGTTTCTGTTTGATGTTCGTGCGCGCGCTGTCGGCGCCGGGACGATCGGTATACGGTCCCGCGCGCACGCGCCACAACACCGTATCGCCGTTGCCCGTCTTGTCGACGAAACTTGCGACTGCCGCTACGCGCAACCGCTCGCGCAATTTGTTCGCCTCGGCTTCCGACTTGAACGCACCGAGTTGCACCGCCCATCCGCCCGCGCGATTTTGAGCGAGCGCGGTCGGCGGCGCGTCGGCCGTCGGTTGTTCGCCGGAGTCGACGATGCTGCTCGGCACTTTCGGCTCGGACTGTTTGATTTTCAATCGCGCGCTCTCCGCCGCGGCGCGATCGGCGAATGGTCCGACGCGCACGCGCGTGGCGGGCTTGCCTTGGTAATTCGTCGATTCGCTATATGCCGCGAAGCCGAGTTTCCTCACGTTCGACACCAACGCGTTGGCGTGATTTTGATCGGCGTATACGCCCATGTTGATCGCGAAGCGGCCGGCGGGTGCTGTTTCGGGCGCGGGATTCGCCGTTGTTTCAACCGGTGCAGCGGGTTTCGGGGGCGCAGTGGCCGGTTTCGATTGCGTCGGTGTCGATGAAACCTGATCTTCAGGATGCGCGTCCACTTTCGGCGGCGCGTTCGTGTCGACCGTCACGACTTTGTTCGGATCTTCCGCTACCGGCGCAGGAACCGGCGCCGACGGACTGGCCACCGGCAATGTGCGCGTTTCGAATTTGTGCTCGGGCGGCGGCGGGATGTCGAGATTCCGCGTCGTGTTTTCCTGCTGCTGCGGCGAGTTGCTGAGGAACATCGGCACGAAGATGATCGCCAGCGCAATCAGGACGGCAGCGCCGAGAAGACGTTGTTTCAAGGCAGTATCCATGCAGCAGCTCCGAAAGAAGCCTGCCGATTATACCTGCCCTGAGCCTGAAGCCGCGCCATATCCGCGGCGTTGCGCCCACGCGAGTGCGGCCGCGGCGACGAAGAACGAGCCGAAGGCGATCATGCGATGTCTTCTATGCGAGGACGCGGCATCGAGCGCATCGGCGACGTCAAAATGCATTTCGATCGACGCGGGATCAATGACGTCTTTCATTTTGATGGCCACGTCGGCTGCCGAAAGTCCTCGCGGCGATTCGGCATCGATACCCGCTACGTGCCAGCTTCCGATGTGATCGCGCAGCGGCGTTACGATTCCGGCTACATCTTTGTCCGACAACGCGCCGAACACCGCGACCGTGCGCTGTGACGGATCCGCTTGCAACCAGGTCGCGAGCACGCGCGCCGCCTGCGGATTGTGGCCGACGTCGATGACGAGATCGGCAGCGCCGTCTTTCGTGAAACGCTGCAATCGCGCCGCAAGCGACGCTTCCCGCACGCCCGCCGCGATCGCGTCCGGATCCCACGCGATGCGGGGTGACAATGCGCGGAGCGTGGCGACGGCGCTCGCCGCGTTGTTGATCTGGACCGGCGCGGCGAGCGTCGGAAACGGCAATTCAAGCGCCGTTTCGCCGGACATCCATATCCAGCGCCGATCGCCGACCAGTGCTTCGAAGTCCGGACCTGCGCGCAGCACACGCGCGCCTATACGCTGCGCCGTTTCCAGCAATCCGCGCGGCGGCTCGCGCATGCCGATGATCGCGGGACGGCCGTCGCGAAAAATGCCGGCTTTCTCGCGGCCGATCGTGTCGACGTCGTTGCCGAGCCAATCCTGATGATCCAGATCGACCGTGGTGACGATGGCCGCATCGGCGTCGATGATGTTCACGGCGTCGAGACGTCCGCCGAGTCCCACTTCGAGAACGGCGACGTCGAGTTTACTTTGCGCAAAAATCCACAACGCGGCAAGCGTGCCGAACTCGAAATAGGTCAGCGGAATTTCCTGCCGGGCCGATTCGATGCGCTCGAAAGCCGCGATCAGCGATGCGTCGTCGACATCGGCGCCTAGAACGCGTACGCGTTCGTTGTAGCGCAGCAGATGCGGCGACGTGTAGCAGCCCACGCGTCGGCCAGACGCGGCGAGCATCGCTTCGAGAAAGGCGACCGTCGAACCTTTGCCGTTGGTGCCGCCGACCGTGATGACGACCGGCGCGGACGGTGGCGCGCCCATCCGGTTCCACACGTCGCGAACTCGATCGAGACCGAGTTCGATGTCGCGCGGATGGATGCGCTGCTGATAATCGAGCCACTCGGAAAGGCTTCGTTCCAAGGGTGTTTTCGCCGTGGTGCGACGGCGACTACGGTCGGCGCGCGAGTTCCGGATTTTCGCGCGTTACGGGCATCAAGTCTTTCTTCGAAACGCCGAGCCAGAGCAGGATCGGACTCGCGAAGAAAATCGACGACAACGTACCTACGACGATGCCGATCAGCATCGTCAACGCGAAGCCGTGCACCGCAGAACCGCCGAAGAAATACAGCGCGATCATCGTGATGGCGGTGAACAGCGCCGTGATGATGGTTCGCGACAACGTGGAGTTGATCGCCTTGTTGAGAATGTCGACCGGCTCGCCGCGGCGCGAGGAGCGGAACAGTTCGCGAACGCGGTCGAACACGACGACTTTGTCGTTGATCGAATAACCGACGACGGCCAGCACGGAGGCGAGCACGGTGATGTCGAACTCGCGCTGCGTGAGTGCGTAGAAACCGACGGTGATCAGCGTATCGTGGAACTCGCTGGCGATCGCCGCGACGGCGAAACGCCACTCGAAGCGGATGCCGATGTAGATCATGATGCCGACGATGACGAACAGCACGGCGATGATGCCGTCGCTCTTCAATTCTTCGCCGACTTGCGGGCCGACGAAATCCGGCGGACGGCTCATTTTCGCATCGGTACGTTTGGCGGTGAGTGCTTTCATCACCTCCGCTGCGACGACATCGCTTTTCTTGAGCGCGCCCGCGTCATCGGCTGACGGCTGAATACGAACGGACACTTCTCGCGCGCCGCCCACGCTCTGCACGAGCACGCTATGAAAACCCGCTTCGTCGAGCGCGGCGCGCACGTCGGCGGTGTCGATAGGCTGATCGTAAGTGACTTCGATCGACACGCCGCCGGTAAAATCCAGACCGTAGTTCAGGCCGCGTCCGAAAATCGCCGCGATGGAAATGACGACGAGCAGCGCCGAGATCATGATGCTGATCTTGCGCAGGCGCAGGAAGTCGATGTTGCTGTTGGCGTTGAAAACTTCCACGTCAGTTCACTCCGCGTGCGTAGCCGCCACCGACCGCCAAGCCTTTGAGCTTGCGGCCGCTGTAGACGAGATTGACCAATCCATGCGTCAGCGTCACCGACGTGAACATCGACGTGAGGATACCGATGGCCAGCGTGACGGCGAATCCTTTGATGGGACCCGAACCGAATGCGAACAAGCCGAACGCCGCGAGCAAATGCGTGACGTTGGCGTCGAGAATCGTCGCCCAGGCTTTTTCGTAGCCCGCTCGTATCGACGCGAGCGGCGTCGAGCCGTTGCGCAATTCCTCGCGGATGCGTTCGCAGATCAGCACGTTCGCGTCGATGGCCATACCGAGCGTCAGCACGATACCCGCAATGCCGGGCATGGTGAGCGTCGCCTGGAACAGCGATAGCACCGCGACGAGCAGCACGAGGTTGAGCACCAGCGCGATATCGGCGATCAAACCGAACACGTGATAATAGATGGCTGCGGCGACGAGCACCGATACGAGTCCCAGCACCACCGCCTTCATGCCCTTGTTGATGTTGTCCTGACCGAGGCTGGGGCCGATGACACGCTCTTCGACGATGTCGGCCGGCGCGGCGAGCGATCCGGCGCGAAGAAGCAACGCCAATTCCGTCGCGGTCTTCATGTTTTCCAAACCGGTCGTATTGAAACGGTTCGAGAACACGCCTTGCACGACCGCGTTGCTGATGACTTCTTCGGTCACTTTCGCCGTGCGCACTTCTTTGCCGTCGACCATCCTGGTTTCCGGCGTACGTTCGATGAAGACGACGGCCATGCGATGACCGACGTTCAGGCTCGTGAAGTCCAACATCTTCTTGCCGCCGACCGCATTCAATCTTACGGAGACAGCCGGCAAGCCGTTTTGGGAATCGACGGATGCGGAGGCATCGACGAGTTCGTCGCCGCCGACGAGGATTTTCTTTTTCAGCACGACGGGAATCGGTTTGCCGTCCGGGCCGTTCACGTTCATGTGATAGAGGCGTGAATCCGGCGCGACGTTGCCGGTTTTCTCCGACTCGTATGCATTCGCGCTTTCATCCACGGCGTGATATTCGAGCGTAGCGAACGCGCCGAGAATTTTCTTCGCCTCGGCCGTGTCCTGCACGCCCGGCAATTCGACGACGATACGATTGGCGCCTTGCTGCTGGATCAGCGGTTCCGTCACGCCGAGCTGGTTCACGCGATTGCGCAGCGTGGTCAAGTTGCTGCTGACGATTTGCTTGGCTTCGGCCTGCAGCGTCGCATCGCGAATCTTCGCGACGAGAGGAAACGTGCCGTTCGCTTCGGCGCCGTCGCTCAATTCCAGCGGCGGTTGATCGCCGAGTTTTTCCGGCTGGTTCACATCTTTCGCGATGACGTTGCCGGCCTGTTTGCGATCCTCATCGGAACGCAGTACGGCGACGATGCCCTGCGCGCCGGGATTGACCGATTCGTAGCGGATCTTCGCGTTGCGCAATGCGGCGCGGATGTCGTCGACATAACGCTGCTGCATTTTCGTCAGTGCCGCCTTCGAATCGACTTCCATCAGGAAGTGCACGCCGCCCTGCAAGTCCAGGCCGAGCGGCATTCGATTCGCGCCTATCGCCTTGAGCCATCCCGGAACCGTCGACGCCAGATTCAATGCGACGACGTATTGATCGCCCAGATCGGTCTTCAACGCGTCGGAGGCGGCGAGCTGCACATCGGTATTCGGAAAGCGCGCGAGCAGGCGATCGCCGTTGAGTTCGACGTCGTCGAATTGGATCTTCTTCGTCTGCAGGATGCCGAGCACTTTTTCTTTGAGTGCCTGGTCGACCGTCGCACCGTGATTGGCGGATACCTGCACGGCGAGCTGCGGCGGATACAGGATTGGCGTCGCGTACACCAAGCCGAACAGCACCACGACGGCGACCAGAATATATTTCCACTTGGCAAAATCGTTCATCTTGAATACTCGTGCGACGCGCGGGAAGCAGCGTCGTTCAGTGTTGCGGCAGCAATTGCCGTTGCGATCAGGCTGACTTCAGCGATCCCTTCGGCAGAACCATCGAGATCGCGGTCTTCTGCAACTTGATTTTGACGTCCGGCGCAATTTCAAGGGTCACGAAGGTGTCGCCGACATCGTCGATGCGCCCGGCGACGCCGCCCGAGGTGACCACTTCGTCGCCCTTGGCCAGAGCGGAGATCATGGAGCGAAGTTCCTTCTGCCGCTTGGATTGCGAGCGGAACATGAAGAACATCATGCCGGCCATGATGACGATGAAGATGATCGGCGAGCCGAGAAGGCCACCGATGCCGCCTTGCGGCGCTGGTGCGGCTTCCGCCGCCTGCGCATAGGCGCTAGAAATCAGAAAATCCATGCTTGCTCCACCGTTCGATGCGGGCGTCGCGGCCAGGACGGCCGGAATTTGCCCAAAAAAGGGGCTGGATTATGCCATGCGGGCGCGGCTCGTGCATCCGGCCGCTGCACGGCGCGAACTCATTCCGATAGCGGCGGCTCGTCGTGTCCCAGCCGTTCGGCGTTGAACGCGTCCACGAAATCTGCGAGCCGCCGTGCCTGAATGGCGTCGCGCAACCCCGCCATCAACTCCTGGTAGTAATGGAGATTGTGGATTGTCGCGAGCATCGGTCCGAGCATTTCGCCGCATTTGTCCAGATGGCGAAGATAGGCGCGGCTGAATTTCGATCGGCACGTGTAGCACGCGCATTGCTCATCGAGCGGACGGATGTCGCGTTCGTATTTCGCGTTGCGGATGCGAAGCACGCCCGTGCGGGTGAAGATGTGCGCGTTGCGCGCATTGCGCGTGGGCATCACGCAATCGAACATGTCGATGCCGCGCACGACGGCTTCGACGATGTCTTCAGGCCTGCCGACACCCATCAGATAGCGCGGACGATCCGCCGGCAACATCGGCACCGTTTCGTCGAGCGTTCGATGGCGTTCGACTGCCGGTTCGCCCACGGCGAGACCGCCGACAGCATAGCCGTCAAATCCGATTTGGAGCAGCCCGTCGGCGGATACTTTGCGCAAAAGTGGAAAAGTACCTCCTTGCACGATGCCGAAGAGAGCATTCGGGTTTTCCAAATCATCGAACGCGCGGCGTGAACGTTCGGCCCAGCGTAAACTCAGTTGCATCGAATCGCGGGCCTGCTGCTCGGTCGCCGGATACGGCGTGCATTCATCGAAGATCATCGCGATATCCGAATCGAGCGTGTGCTGGACACGCATCGATTCTTCCGGCGAAAGAAAAACCATCGAGCCGTCCACGGGCGACGCGAAGCGCACGCCCTCCTCGCTGATCTTGCGCCGCTCGGCGAGCGAGAACACCTGGAAGCCGCCGGAATCGGTGAGGATGGGTTTGTCCCAGCCGATGAAGCGATGCAGGCCGCCGAACGCGCCGATGACGTCCAGCCCCGGACGCAACCACAAATGAAATGTGTTGCCGAGAATGATTTCCGCACCGACGTCACGCAGCGCTTGCGGCGTCATTGCCTTCACCGATCCATACGTGCCGACCGGCATGAACGCGGGCGTCTCGATCGTTCCGCGCGGCAGCGTGATGCGGCCTCGGCGTGCGGCGCCGTCGGTTGCGAGTAGCTGGAATTGCAGCGCGCTCACCTCATTCTTCCTGCAGACTGCGTGGAATGTCCCGACTCAAGTGTACGCAGCGGATCACAAAGAGATACTCGTCATATTCCAAATAGAAAAGCGCACATGGAAAACGTTTCAATTTCCAATGGCGCAGCCGTGGAATATCCAATTCATGCGAATAACGGGGTGAGCCGGATGCCGGATGACGTTCGATATGGCGAACGGCGCGTTCGATCTCGTCGATGAAAGCGGCGGCCGCGTGCGGCGCTTCGTCCAGATAGTGCTCGACAGCGGCGACGATATCGGACGACGCCGACGCGGAACGGACAGCGTGCTTCACGCTTTCTTCTTGCCCGTATCCTTCAGCTTTTTTCGCAAGGAGGCGAAATATGGCGCATCCATGCCGCCGGCCGGTTTGGCCTTTATGCCTTCGAGCAGGTGCTGTCGAAATTGCGCGCGATCGCGATCGCGGCGGATCAGTTCACGCATGTATTCGCTCGAACTGCCATAGCCCTCGCTGCGAATTCGACGGTCGACGAAAACTTTCAGTTCGTCGGGCAGGGAAATATTCATCGTTGTCATATCGTTAGTCTGAATGCGATGGCAAAAAATGGCAAGCCGTACGCCTCACAATCGTCTGCCTATTCGTAATGTGTCCACATACGCAGGATCTTTACTGTCTTGCCGGTTTTGACGACTTGATAAACCAGAAGATGCTGAATGTTGATGCGGCGCGAGTATGCTCCGGCGAGATCGCCGACGAGCTTCTCGTAGGGTGGCGGATTCGCGAAGGGATCGTGCGCCAGTATTTCGAGCAGCGCTAGCCCCTTTTCTTTCAACCCGGCCGCCGTTAATTTCTTTGCATCTTTTTGGGCGTGCTTCGTATAAACGAGCGTCCAACTCACCAACGCAATCCTTTCGACAGCTTGTTCACCGGCGTTTTGATCCCTTCGCGGATCGACTTGCGCATGCCGGGAATGGACAACAAATAAAGCGTTTCCTGTATCGCGTTCCAATCTTCTTCGGAAACCAGCACGGCGCTGTTGCGCTTGCCGGCGATGCGAACCGGCACGTGCGTTTCTGCCGTTTTATCGACCAGCCGATAAAAGTTGGCGCGTGCTTCGCTGGCGCTGAGTCGTGTCATAAGATATCCTCGATTAGCAAGCGTACGCTTTTACGTACGTGTGTGCAATCACTGAGCGGAGGTCTTAAAAATCAGCATCGCATCGCCGTACGAGAAAAACCGATAGCATTTTTCTACCGCATGGCGATACGCATCCAGTATCAACTCGCGCCCGGCCAGCGCGGACACGAGCATGAGCAGCGTCGATTCCGGCAAATGGAAATTTGTGATCAATGCGTCGACGGTGGAAATACGAAAACCGGGATAAATGAAGATTTTGGTTTCACCGGAAAAAGGTTTCAGCAAGCCTTCGCGAACGGACGATTCCAACGCACGAACGACGGTCGTTCCGACGGCAATCACGCGCCCGCCGTTCTCACGCGTCCGCTGGATTTTCGCGACGAGCGCCGCATCGACTTCCAGCCATTCGCTGTGCATCACATGATCTTCGACGCGCTCGCTGCGCACCGGCTGAAACGTGCCCGCGCCTACGTGCAGCGTGACGTAACCGAAGTCGATGTTCTTTTCGCGCAAACGCGCGAGCAGCGCATCGTCGAAGTGCAAACCCGCCGTCGGTGCGGCAACGGCGCCGGGAACGCGCGCGTAAACCGTCTGGTAGCGCTCCGAATCGGATTCGTTCGCGTCCCGCACGATGTAGGGCGGCAGCGGCATGCGGCCGAGTTTCGCGAGTTTGGTCCGTACGGGTTCGTCGAAACGAAGCACATAGAAGATGTCATCGCGATTCAAGACGGTAACGTCGCTTCCATCGTCGAGCGAGATGGTGCTGCCCGCCTTCGGCTTTTTGCTGACGCCCAGTTGCGCGAGTACGTGCCGATCGTCGATGACGCGCTCGATCAGGATCTCGACCGCACCGCCGGTTTCCTTGCGGCCGAACAGCCGCGCGGGAATGACGCGCGTGTCGTTGAAGACAAGCAGATCGCCGTCGCGAAGATAGTCGATGACGTCGGAGAATTGCCGATCCGCGAATGATGTCTTATCCGCGTCGACAACCAACAAGCGGCTCGCGGAGCGTTGCGGCAACGGCGTCTGCGCGATCAGTTCGTCGGGAAGGTCGTAGTGGAAATCGGATTTTTTCAACGTGTTGCACGCGGCGGAAACCGCAATTATCGCATCGAGCGTTACAACCAGCCCTTTTGACGTGCGAGGCGTGCCGCTTCGATACGGTTGCCGACGCCGAGTTTGCCGATCGCCTCGGACAAATAATTGCGCACGGTTCCCTGCGAAAGATGCAGGCGGTCCGCGATATCGCCGGCCGAAAGTCCATCACCGGCGAGACGCAACACCTGCCGCTCGCGTTCGTTGAGCGGATCTTCGCCCGACCACGCTTCGAGCGCGAGTTGCGGATCGATGGCGCGACCGCCGCGATGCACTTTGCGCAACGCTTCGGCGAGTTGTTCGGCGGGCGCGTCTTTCAACAGATAACCGCTCACGCCGGAATCGAGTGCGCGGCGCAGAAATCCGGGACGCGCGAACGTAGTGAGAATGACGACTTTGCAATCCACGCCACGATCGCGAATACGCTGCGCGAGTTCCAGTCCCGTTAGCCGCGGCATCTCGATATCGGTGACGACGACATCGGGTTTGTCGCGTTCGACGAATGCCCACGCCTCTTCGCCGTCGGCGGCGCATCCGATCACGTCGAGATCGGATTCGAGCTTGAGCAGTGCCGACAGCGCGCCGCGCACCATGGCCTGATCCTCGGCGAGGACGACGCGTATCATCGCGATGCGGGGCGCTCGGTCATGCGCGCACGGTAGCAAGCGACTGCGCGCAGCTCAATCCTGCGATCACGCGTGACGCAGCGTCGGCGCGGCCGCGACGGCTTGCTTGATATCCGGCATTGGCATCGTGACGCGCACCGTCGTGCCATGACTTCGCTGCGATTCCACGCGCACTTCGGCGTCGATGGCGGCGAGGCGTTCGCGCATGCCGGTGAGTCCGTTGCCGGGCACGATGGCGCCGCCGCGCCCGTTGTCTTCGATCTGCAAACACAATCGTTTGTTTTCGACACGCAACGTGACGTTTGCGCGTGACGCGCGCGCGTGGCGCTGAATATTGGTAACGGCTTCGCGCACCGTCATCGCCAATGCGGTTTCTACGTCGGCCGGCAGCGGGATATCGGCCAAGTCGTAATCGAGCCGCACGCCATTCGATTCGAGCAACAGTTTCGCGGACGCCAGTTCGGCGGCGAATCCGGCGGCGCGGATTCCCGTGACGGCGCGACGCACTTGCGCCAGCGCATCGCGGGCCACGCTTTCGACTTCCGCGATCTCGCGGCGCGACGCAGCCGGATCGCGTTCGAACAAACGATTCGCCAATTCGGATTTCAGCGTGATCAACGACAGCGTGTGCCCCAGCAGATCGTGCAGATCGCGTCCGATCCGCTCGCGTTCGGCAACGGCGGCAAGACGGCGCACTTCGTCGTGGCTCAACTTCAGTTCGGCGTCGCGTTCGTGCTTGCGCATGAAGTTGATGTTCATGAATCCGACCGCAAGGCCGATCAGGATCGCGCTGAGCAGATTGATCCATCCGAAATCCAGCCAGAGCCACTCGGCCGTGTACAGCGCGAAGAGGATAAGCATATTGCGCGCGGCTTCGCGCGTGGTTCCGCAAAACGCGAGGAATGCGCAGGCGTAGATCATGTAACCCTGCGCGCCGGGATTGAACGGCGTGACGGCGAAACTGAGCACGGCGATGCCCATCGCGCACCAGATGATCTGCGAACGGTCGCGGTAATAAACGCGATAAAAGAGCACGAGGAAAACCGCGAAACTCGCCAATGTCGGCCAAAGCCAGTTGGGAACCAGCCCCGGGGGATACAGCAGCGGCGTGGCGAATATCCAGAACGTCCAAACCAGCATCAGCCAGGGAAACCAATGCGCCGGCCGTTGTTTGTGCGTCTGCATTTCGCGAACGCTCAACATCGAATTGTCGGAGGGCGCAAACATGTCGAGGAACATGACGGCTACCGTGAACTTTGCATGGCGAGAGGATACGCCATTTGCGCCGACGTCGAACCCGCGATGGCATGTGCAACGACGAAGATCAACGCAAGCCACGCGCCGACGAAGATCGCTCGGCAATAGATTCCGCGCATGGCCGGAGGATTCATGATCTTACGCAGCCTTCGCCAGCCAGCGCCGCGCGATGGCGAAGCACACCACCGTGAATCCGACGAGCCACGCCAGATGCGTTCCGACGTCGGCCCACGGCTGCGTGCCGATCGTCATCTGCGCCAGTTGCGCAAGATGATACGACGGCCACAGCGGCGCGATCTGCGTGAAGAAACCCGGCAGCATCGTCAACGGCATCCATAAGCCGGAAAGAAACGCCATCGGCAAATAAATCAGGTTCACGAACGCCGGCGATGCGGATGCGTTGGCCTTGCTGCCGATCATCATTCCGATGGCGCTGAAAGGAATCGCGCCTAGCGCCGCGATCACGCCGAGCAGCAGCCATTGATCGATCTCCAGCCGCACCCCACCGAGAAAAAAAGCCATCAGTGCGAGTACGACGTAGATGATCAGCGCGAACAACATCGCCATCGCCATCTTCGCGAGGAGATAGGCACCGGGCGGCATCGGCATGACGCGCTTGAGCGCGAGCCAGCCGCGTTCGCGTTCCATCGCGAGGCCGACGCCGAATCCGAACAGCGCGGGCGCCATCACGCCGAACACGCTGTAGCTTGCGAACAGATATTTCGCGGCGCCCGCGTTGCCGTGATTCAACAATAAGCCGAACAACAGATAGAACAGCGGCGGAAACAGCAGCGTGGGCGCAGCGAATGCCGGTGTGCGCAGCACGCGCAGGAATTCGTATTTCGCTTCGAGCACATAGACCGTCGCCGCGTTGCCCGGCGACGAAACAGGAATCGCGACAGTGTTCATGCTGCCTCCTTGGTGATTTCGACAAACGCTTCGGCGAGACCGGCACGGCGCACTTCCAATTCGCTCAGTGCAACGTCCTCACTGAGCAGTCGGCGCACAAGATTTTCGGCTGCATCGGTGACGATCTCGATGCGATCGCCGACACGCGCGGCGTTGCGCACGTTCGGCCACGCGGCGATGGCCGCCGGCTCGAGCGTCGACACGCAGCTCACGCGCCGCTGCCCTACGCGTGCGCGGATTTGCTGCACATCGCCTTCGGCGACCACATGGCCTTGCGAGAGAACGCAAACGCGATTCGCCAGTGCTTCGGCCTCTTCGAGATAATGCGTCGTCAACACGATCGCGCATCCGTCGCCGGCAAGCGTGCGTATCGTTTTCCACAATGTCTCGCGCGCGTTGATGTCGAGTCCCGTGGTCGGCTCGTCGAGAAAAAGGATTTCCGGAGTGCCCGCGATCGAAAGCGCGAATTGCGCACGCCGCTGTTGACCGCCGGACAATTTGCCGTAGCGACGCTTCACGATGTCGGCGACGCCGGCGAGCGCAACGATGTCGGCAAACGTGCGCGGCTTCGGATAGTAGCTGCGAAACAAATGGATCAACTCGCCGACGGCAAGCATGTCGGGCACGCCCGCCGTCTGCAGCATCGCGCCGATGCGGCGGCGAGCGGGAAGCGACGCGGGATCCAGATCGAACAGAGTCGCTTTGCCGGCGTCCGCCTGAAGCAGGCCGAGCAGCAGGGAAATCGCCGTGGTCTTGCCGGCGCCGTTGGGGCCGAGGACGGAAAGAATCTCGCCGCGGCGGACGGTCAAATCGACATCGTCGAGCGCACGCACCTTGCCGTAGTTTTTGGTAACCCCTTCAAGCCGTGCGACGGTTTGCGTCATCGAATTCATTTGCCCCTCTCCTGCCGATTGATGCATATGTTGGACGCCGCATCCGCCGCCCGGCAGTCGCCTTGATCACGACTTGCGCATGACACGTGTCAGCCAGCACCTCGCAGAATTGGCACCATGAAGTACCCGTTAAGGCGGTCCTGCCGCCATACCGCCTTCGTGATAAAATTGCAGGCTTGGAGAAGTCTGTTTCGCTGCGCCGCTAGTTGCGCGGCCTTTGGAGAACACCATGTCACTCGTCGCCAAACTCGAAGAACTGCGCCGTCACGGCGGAGCCGCCCGCACGAAGGGATTGCCCGACGCTGTCGTCGAGCGTCTCGGGACGAAATATCCGGAACTCGGCGAAGCCATCGATGCCGCCGTGGAATTGCATGCGCCGTTGCGCAAGGAATTTCCGGAACTGCTCGCGCTCGATGAATCGGAACAACTTGCACGCGTACAAGCGGATTTCGTCAACTTCTATCCGGAAGATGCCGTGAACCCGTACGTGGCGCTGGCCGCGCGCGGTCCGTGGGTGATTACGCTGAAAGGCGCCGTCGTGCACGATTCCGGCGGCTACGGCATGCTCGGTTTCGGCCATACGCCGAAGGCCGTGCTCGAAGCGTTGGCGCGTCCGCAAGTGATGGCGAACATCATGTCGCCGAGCGTGAGCCATTTGCGTTTCACGCGCGCGCTCGAAGCAAACGTCGGCACCACACGCAAGAATCGTCCCTTCCACAAGTTCCTTTGTTTGAACTCAGGCTCGGAATCGGTATCGCTGGCATCGCGCATCGCCGACGTCAACGCGAAACTGCAGACCGAACCCGGCGCGCGCTATGCCGGTCGGACGATCAAGCGCATCGCGGTGAAAGGCGCGTTCCACGGCCGCACCGAAAAACCCGCGCTGTTTTCCGATTCCTCGCGCAAGGCCTACGTGCAGCATCTGGCGAGCTTCCGCGACGAACATAGTTTGCTGACGGTCGAGCCCTACAACGTCGATCAGCTTCGTCAGGTCTTTGCGGATGCCGACAAAAAAGGTTGGTTCATCGAGGCGATGTTCCTCGAACCCATCATGGGCGAAGGCGATCCGGGCCGCTCGGCGACGCCGGAATTCTACGCCGCCGCGCGCGAACTCACGCGTGCGCATGGCAGCCTGTTTCTCGTCGATTCGATCCAGGCCGGACTGCGCGGACACGGCGTATTGTCGATCGTCGATTATCCCGGTTTCGAAAATCTCGATCCGCCGGACATGGAAACGTATTCGAAAGCGCTGAACGCAGGTCAGTATCCTCTCTCCGTGCTAGCCGTCAGCGAGCACGTTGCGACATTGTATAAAAAGGGAATTTACGGCAACACGATGTCGTCGAACCCGCGCGCCATGGACGTGGCCGTGGCGGTTCTCGAACAGATCACGCCGGAACTGCGCGCCAACATCAAGGCGCGCGGTCAGGAATTCCTCGATAAACTGAACAAGCTCAAGAACGAACTGCCCAGCCTGATCACCAAGGTGCAAGGCACCGGCCTGTTGTTTTCGTGCGAGCTTGCGCCGCAATTCAAATGCTACGGCGCGGGCAGCACGGAAGAGTGGATGCGCGAACGCGGTATCGGCGTCATTCACGGCGGCACCAATTCGCTGCGTTTCACGCCGCACTTCGGAATCACCGGCGACGAAGTGGATCTCGTCATCGATGGCGTGAAGCAGGCACTTCTGCACGGTCCGCGCGTTTCCGCGGCCGAATCCAAGAGCGCGCACGCCGTCGCCGCCTGACGACGGATTTATGGCGGCCTTAACAAGCCGCCGCGATGGAACGATTCTGTCCGCGTCTTGTCTATTGCGCTGTCGTCGCGCCAGCGTAGACTGCGCGCGGCCCGGTTATCACCGGCAATCAAAAATCAAGGAGATTCCTTAATGAAGTTCGCAACCTCGCTCGCGTTCACGCTCGCCGCCATGCTTACCGCCGCATCGGCTTTCGCCGCCGACAAAGCGCCCGCCGACACGCTGACGCCGCAACAGCAAAAGATGAGCGGCTGCTCCAAGGACGCGCATGCGAAAAGCCTGAAAGGCGACGAATACAAGACCTACATGAGCACGTGCATGAAGGGTACGGGCACGCCGGCGGCTGCAACTGCCGCAAAGACTGCAACCGCCACAACGACGCCGGCCACAACTGCTGCACCGGCAACAACCGGCACAGCCGCGACGACCGCTGCCGGCGCCAAGCCCGCCGATGTGAACAAGACAAAGACCGATCCGTTTGTCGGCACAGGCGCCGCCAACCCGCAGCAGCAGAAAATGAAAACGTGCGCAGCGGACGCGAAGACGAAAGGCCTCAAGGGCGCAGACCGTCGCACGTACATGAGCACATGCCTGAAGAACGACAGTTCCGCAACGCCAGCGCCAAAGCCGACAAAATAATGGTTCAGAAAAAAGCCGGGCTTCACGCCCGGCTTTTTGGTGAATCGATCTCGCACGCGATCACCGAAATCTATCGGTCGCCCGCACCAGTTCGTCCGTGATACCAGCTTCGAACGCGGAATGTCCCGCGTCGGCGACGATGCGCAGTTCCGCTTCCGGCCACGCGCGATGCAAATCCCACGCGCTGCGCAACGGACACACGATGTCGTAGCGGCCTTGCACGATCACGCCGGGAATGCGGCGGATCTTGTCGATATGGCGCAGCAGCCGATCGTCGACATCGAAAAATCCGCGATTCACGAAGTAATGCGATTCGATACGCGCAAAAGCGAGCGCGAATTCGTCCGAACCTGTCGATGCGATATAGTCGGCGTTCTGCAGTAGATAACTTGTCGAACCTTCCCATACCGACCATGCCTTGGCGGCCGCCAGCCGAACGGCTTTATCGTCACTCGTCAGCCGTTTGTAGTAAGCCGCGATCATGTCACCGCGTTCGTTTTCCGGAATCGTCGCCACGTACGGCTCGAACGCGTCGGGATAAATCGCATCGCAGCCTTTCTGATAGAACCATTCGATTTCCCAACGACGCAAAAGAAAAATTCCGCGCAGCACGAGTTCGGTGACGCGATCGGGATGCGTCTCGGCGTACGTCAACGCCAGCGTCGATCCCCACGATCCGCCGAATACCTGCCATCGATCGATTTTCAGATGCTCGCGAACACGCTCGATGTCGGCGACAAGGCTCCACGTCGTGTTGTCCGTGAGTTCGGCGCGGGGCGTGGAACGTCCGCTTCCGCGCTGATCGAACAGCACGATGCGATAGTGTTTCGGATCGAAGAAGCGCCGGCTTTTCGCGTTGCATCCGGCGCCGGGACCGCCGTGGAGAAATACGACGGGTTTACCGCCAGGATTGCCGCACTGCTCGTAATACAGCGTGTGCAGATCCGACACGGCAAGCATGCCGTGGTCGTACGGTTCGATATCGGGATAAAGCGTGCGAAGTTGCTCGGACATCGTTGCTCCAAAACGTTTCCGGCGCCTTGTGGGCGCCGGATAGCTAAGCTCATCGAAGAACGCTGAAACGGGCGTTCTCATTCGGTCGAAACGAATATAGCACCATCGGCGCGGCGCGTGATCGCAGCGGCCGGCGCGCCTTTGACATACCATGCTTGCACATCCGATTCTGCGGACGAGAAGCATATGACCCGTCCCGACGCGCACGATGCGACTGCCCTCCTCGCCGCCTGGCGTGCAGGCGATGAGGATGCGCCGCGAGCGCTTGCCGTTTTGGTCTATGACGATCTGCACGCGATGGCTGCGCGGCGTTTGGCCGGTTCGCACCGCTCTCCGCTGCAGACGACCGAACTCGTCCACGAAACATTTGCGAAGTTGTTGCAGCATCCACTCGATGCCGTCGATCGCGAACATTTTTTTCGCACCGTGGCGATGATGCTGCGGCAAGTGCTCACCGATGCGATACGGCGCGAGCAGGCCGACAAGCGAGGCGGCGATGTGGCGATGGTCAGTCTGAGCGCCGCCGATGGCGTTGCGATGGCCGGGCCGGACACGTGGTTAGGCATCGAAAATGCCTTGACCGATCTGGACAAGCTCGACGCGCGGAAATGCCGCGTCGTCGAGTTGTCGTTGTTGCTCGGATTCGAGCAGCGCGAGATCGCCGACACGCTCGGCGTCTCGCTGCCTACGGTGGAACGCGACCTGCGTTTCGCGCGCGCGTGGCTGCGCGAACGGCTGAACTGATCGAGCCTTTCCAAACTCAGGGCGATTCGAACCCATTGCGAAACATCGTGTCGGGCAAACCGAACTCGACAGCCATGAAATCGCGCGTGGTGTCCGGCACACCGTAGCCGACCCCCCACAGCCGCGCGTTCGCGATGTCGGCGACGACGCCGTACAGAATTTCGTCGGGCGCGCCCGTCGTGCCGGCCACGCGCTGCATGCGTATGCCGCCTTCGCCAAAATAGGTATCGAGACTGCCGTCGGTGTTGTATGCCACAGCGGCAACCACCGTACCTTGCGCGCTCGTGCTGATGCGCGCCGATCCCACCGCGACGAGGCGGCCCCACGGCATCAGGGTAAGTCCATACGCGACATCGAAGCCGGGACCGATCGGTGTCTTCACCACGCCGCCCGTTCCGAAAGTCGAATCGAGCGCACCGTTTGCCGTGTAACGCGCCAGCGCGAAATCACTGTCGGATTGTCCGGCGAGCACGATGCGTCCGTCCGGCTGCAACACCATCGCGTTGGCGACGTCGAAACCGCCGATCGAATTGCGTGCGATACCGTGATCGCCGAACGTCTGGTCGAGCGAGCCATCGGTATTGAGCCGAAGTACGAGAAAGTCGCTGTTCGACGCACCTTCCGCGTTGCCGGCGACGAGAAGTTTGCCATCGGGCTGGATCAGCAGCGCTTGAGCGGACGAATCGACGGTGGGACCGACCGAGGCGTTGATGTCGAGCTTGCCACCGCTTCCGAAATTTCCGTCGAGAGAACCGTCGGCGTTGTAGCGAATGACGGCGACGTGTTCGGGGCCTGTCTCCTGCGTATACCCCGCCGTGACGACCTTGCCATCCGATTGCACGGCAACGGCGTTGCACACGTCAATCATCTGTGCGCCCGAACCGGAGGTCAGAAACGTCGTCTCGGCAAAACCCGAGAAATCGAACGATGTGTCGAGCGATGCGTTGGCGGCGAATCGGGCTACCAGGAAGTCGATGCCGGTGGCGACGCTGTTGATCTGCCCGCAGGCGACGTAGCGGCCGTCGCTCATGCGCACGATGGCGTGCAGTTCGTCGTTGAGATGATCGTTGAAATCGTAAAAGGCCAGACCGCCGGTGCCGAAGGTGGTGTCCGCCGAGCCGCCGGCGGCCGCGCGCGCGAGCACGGAGGATGCCCCGGCATTGCGGTAACCCGCCATGATCAACGACCCGTCGGGGTCGAGTGTACCGGCGCGCGCGCCGTTGCCGGTGCCACTGGCCGGAAAGATGACGACGCTGCCGATTTCGCCGGGCTGCAGCGCATTCGCGCTCGACATGCACGCAGCGGCGATAACCGAGGCCAGTGTGCTATGGCCGAAGAACGTCCGCAGCGTCGAAGCGGCGCGTGCGGCAGAACATGCGATGTGCATAACCGTCCCTCTCTCTATAATGGGTGCGGCGCGGGGTTTTTGGGCGTCGCACTTGTGAATCACGCAGAAAAGCGGGTTCGCCCATCATCGACATGTCGTCCGGATCAGCCAGCGATACCGAACGCTCGCGCTTTCAGCGCGTCGAACGGCTGTTCCACGCTGCGCTCGATTTGCCGGCCGAGCGGCGCGAAACATTTCTGCAGACAGAAGAATCCGACGACGGCACCCGCGAGGCAGTGCGCGCACTACTGCAGCGCCACTACGCGGGCGACAAGACATTGCACGGCGTCGTGGCCGATGCCGCAGCGGCACGTATTCGGCAAACGATCGGTCCGTACCGCGTCATCAGCGAACTCGGCGTGGGCGGCATGGGAACGGTGCTGCTTGCCGAACGTCTGCTCGGCGATACGCGCCAGCGCGTCGCGCTGAAACTAATTCGCGGATTTCCCACCGCGCAGGCGCGCGAGCGTCTTGCGCGCGAACGCACACTGCTCGCCGAACTGAATCATCCGAACATCGCGCGGCTCGTCGATGCCGGCGAAACGGCGGATCACGTGCCGTATCTCGCGATGGAATATGTCGAAGGCACTCCGCTGCTCGCCTCCTGCGCCGCGCACGACTTCGGCGTTCGTCAGCGCTTGGAGTTGTTCGCGCAACTATGCCGTGCCGTGCAGCATGCGCATCAGCGATTGATCGTTCATCGCGACATCAAACCGAGCAACGTGCTCGTGCGTGAAGGCGGTACGGCGGTTCTGCTCGACTTCGGCATCGGCAAACTCATCGACGACACCGCGCGCGACGACACCGCCACACGCATCTTCACGCCTGCCTATGCGGCGCCGGAACAACTCGCGGGAAAAAGCGTGACGACGGCGACGGATATTTACGGCCTCGGCGGCGTGCTGCACGAACTGCTCACCGAGCGGTCGCTGCACGAAGTGCGTGTCGGCGATCGCGTGCCGTTGCCGAGCGACGTCGCGTTCGACGCGACGCGCGCGCGCGAATTGCGCGGCGACCTCGACACACTCGTCGGCAAAGCGATGCACGAGGAACCCGAACGCCGCTACGCTTCCGCGCAGGCGTTCGCTGACGACATCGACAATTATCTGCAAGGCCGTCCTCTCGCCGCCGCGCCGGACAGTCTTGCCTATCGCGCGCGCAAGTTTGCTGCACGGCATCGCTTCGGCGCCTTTGCGACGTTCGTTATCGCCGCACTTATCGTCGCCTTCGTGTTTGGCCTCAATGCGCAACGCCAGCGCGCGCTGCAGGCCGAAGCGCACGCCGAGCGCGAAGCTCGCAGCGCCGACCGTTCGCGCGATTTCCTCGTCTCCCTTTTCCAGCAAGCCGCGCCGGATAACACGCTCGGCCACACGCTCACTGCGCGCGAGTTGATCGACAAAGGCAGCGAGCGCGTCGAAGCCGAACTGAAGGACGAACCCGAATCGGCGGCGCGTCTCGGTGCGACGATTGCCGAAGTGTACGCCGCGCTCGGCGATCCGAAAGCCGCCATCGCGCGCGGCGAAAAGGCCCTGTCGTCGATCGACGCCGACACACCCGAACGCGCGTTGCTCCGCGCAGACATTCTGGAAATTCTCGGATCGACCTACGACGATACCGAGCGTTTCGATGACGCGCGCCGCGCTGGCGAAGAGGTGCTAACCCTGCGCCAACGCTACGCGCCCGACGACCATTTCAACATTGCACGCGCGCTCGCCGATCTCGGCAACGCGGCCGTGCGCCGCGGCGACAACGCCGCCGCACGCGCTTACTTCAATCGTGCTATCTCCCAATTCGCGCGCGTGCCGAACGCCGATCCTATCGAAACGGGAAATGTACTGCGCGGCTTGGCCGAGATCGATCTCGACGACGGTAAAACAGCAGACGCTGTCGCGCACGCCCAGCAATCGCTCGACATCGTCGCCGCATTGCCATCGCCGTCTCCGGAGCGCATTGAACCGTGGCGCACGTTGGCGCGCGCGCAGATCGCGCATGGCGATCCCGGATTGGCAGTAACGTTACTCACGCATGCACTCGACGTCGCTCGCGCGGCGCTCGGCGGAGAGAGCACGAAGGTATCGAATATCGAGAACGATCTCGCGGTCGCGTTCAACGCGCAGGGCCGCTATCGAGAGGCGATCGAGCACGAAGAAAAATCCATTGCGATCGACGAAAAATTGCGTCCCGGCGAGCGTGTCGCCACCGCGTTCACCATGATCAATCTCGGCAGCATCTACGAAAACATGGGCGACTACGAAAAATCCGAGGCGCTGATGCGCCAAGGAGTGGCCACGATCGAAACCGAGACGCCCGAAGAACCGCAGCTCGATTTTTTCCGCGCGAATCTCTCGCGCACGCTGATGTTCCGCGGCAAGCTCGACGAATCGCGCACGCTGCTCGAGCAAAGCCTGAAGGGCATTGCCGCGCGGGATGGCGAATCCAATTTCGGTTACGGTCTCGAGTTGTTTCGCCTCGCACGCCTCGAACTGGCCGCCGGCAATCTCGACGCCGCGGTCCAGTCCATCCGCGACGCGGAACGCACTGTCGATACGCTGCTGCCTGCGCAACACCCGATGCGCGCGCAACTGCTCGTGCTGCGCGGCATGATCGCGCGAGAGCGCAACGACTTGGCGACGGCGCAACACGAATTCGAATCCGGCGAAGCGATGCAGTTGGCCCTGCACGATCCCGATCCCGTTTCGCTGGCGATCACGCGCACGCGGCTCGGCCGCACCTTGCTCGCGCGCGGCGACATGGCCGGTGCGAAACGCCGGCTCGACGAATCGCTGCCCATACTGGAAAGCGCGCTCATACCAAGTGCATCGGATTTGAAGGAGGCCCGCGACTTCAAGGCCGATATCGAACGCGCGACGGCGCGGTGAGAGATGATGGTCGGGGCGACAGGATTCGAACCTGCGACCCCCTGCCCCCCAGGCAGATGCGCTACCAGGCTGCGCTACGCCCCGACCGAGGCGCGAATTCTACCTGAAGTCTTCCGCGTTTCGCTAAAGTTGGCAGGAATGCGTCAGCGCCGCAAAATCTGCAGAACTTCTTCCAGTTCCTGCCGCGTCTGCCGGACAATCTGGCTGGTGATACTCACTTCCATCCGCGCCTGCGCCCCTTCGAGCCGCTGGCGGGCACCGGTAATGGTGAACCCCTGGTCATATAGCAAGGAACGAATCTGCCTGATCATCAGCACATCGTGGCGCTGATAATAACGGCGATTGCCGCGCCGTTTGACGGGTTTCAAGTTCGGGAACTCCTGCTCCCAATAGCGCAGGACGTGGGGTTTGACCCCACAAAGTTCGCTCACTTCCCCGATTGTGAAATAGCGTTTTGCCGGGATAACCGGCAATTCGCTATTGCTGCCCTGATCCAGCATAGGATTCGACCCGGACTTTCAGCTTCTGGCCTGGACGAAACGTCACTACTCGCCGCGCGGAAATCGGAATTTCCTCGCCGGTTTTCGGGTTTCGCCCGGGGCGCTGGTTTTTTTGGCGCAAATCAAAGTTGCCGAACCCTGACAGCTTGACTTGCTCCCCCTTTTCAAGCGCGTCACGCACGGTATCGAAGAACGCATCGACAAATTCCTTGGCTTCACGCTTGTTCAGGCCGACGTCGGTAAACAACCGTTCGGCCATCTCTGCCTTGGTCAATGCCATGTTATCCCCTTAACCTTGCTTGACACTCTTGTTCCAAGGCGGCGACGGCTTTTGCAACAAAGCTGTCAACGTCCTGGTCCGTAAGAGTGCGTGAATCGTCCTGCAAAATCAAGCCAATAGCGAGACTTTTTACCCCAGAACCGAGATTCTGGCCGACGAACTGATCGAAAACCACCAAATCCGTTAAAACGGCGCCCAGCGCCTTCCGGACGGCGGTTTCGACACGCGCATAAGGCACCTCGTCCGGCACGACGATGGCGATATCGCGACGAACCGAAGGAAAACGGGAGATCGGACGCGCGCGCGGCACCAAACCTGCTGTCACGGAATCGACATCGAGTTCGAACACCTGAACGTCGTCGTCGATATCCAGCAACTTGAGTAGCCGCGGATTCAAACCACCGACGACGCCGATGGACTTTTTATCGACGACGACTTCGGCGCTCCGTCCCGGATGAAGCCAGGGACGCGTCGATGGCTGGAACTCCGCGCGTCGATGCCCGCCGCCCAGCGCGAGCAGATCTTCGACATGCGCCTTTAAATCATAGAAATCGACCACTCGTTTCTCGCCCGTCCAGGATTCCGGCGCGGCGCGGCCGCACGCGACGGCGGCGACACGCGGCGTCTGCTTCAGTTCGGCGCCGCCGTTGTTGAAAATCAGGCCGGTTTCGAACAAACGGACACGTTCTTGCTGCCGATTGCGATTACTTTTCAGGATTTCGACCAATCCCGGCAGCAACGAGGTACGCATGACGGCGAGATCAGCGCTCAATGGGTTCGACAGAGCGACCGCGCCGTCGGCCAACGACCATTTTTCCAGCAGATCAGGCGCCACGAAGCTATAGCAGATGGCTTCTCGATAGCCCGACGATGCAAGCTGCGAATTCAGCCGCGACGTCGCCACCTGGTTTTCCGGCCGCAGATGAAGCGACAACTCGCCGCTCGGCGGATGCGTCGGCACGTTGTCGTAACCATGAATGCGCGCGACTTCCTCGATCAAGTCCTCTTCGATCTCGATATCGAAACGGCGCGACGGCGGCGTCGCCTTCCATCCGTCGTTCGTGCGTTCCACTTTCATGTCGAGCGCGGCGAGAATGCGCTCGACGTCCGCATCGGCAACCGTGATGCCGAGCACGCGCGAAAGTCGCGAGCGACGCAATGCGACGGCAGTTCGCTTCGGAATCGCATCGGCGGTCATGGCCTCATTGGTCGGGCCCGGTTTTCCGCCCGCGATCGACAAAACCAGTTGCGTCGCGCGCTCCATCGCGGCGCGCGGCAATTCGGGATCGACGCCGCGTTCGAAACGATGCGAAGCGTCGGTATGCAGCGCGAGATTGCGCGCGCGTCCCATGATCGTCGCCGGCGCAAAGTGCGCGGCTTCGAGGAAGATGTCGCGCGTCGCATCGGTTACGCGCGAATCGAGACCGCCCATGATGCCGGCGAGCCCGACAGATTCTGTCGCGTCGGCGATAACGAGATAATTCGGCGCGAGGGAATACTCCTTGCCGTCGAGCAGCTTTACTTTTTCGCCATCGCGTGCGCGGCGAACATCGATCGAACTATTGAGCTTCGCGGCGTCGTATGCATGCATCGGTTGGCCAAGTTCGAGCATCACGTATTGCGTGATGTCGACGAGAACACTCACCGGACGTACGCCGCCGCGACGCAATCGTTCGCTCATCCATAACGGTGTCGCCACCGTGGGATCAACGCCTTCGATCACGCGGCCGAGATAGCGCGGGCAATCGGCGCCGGCATTCAATTTGACATCAACGATACGCTTCGACTGCGCAGCGGTTGGTTCGATCGGATCGCTTTTCACTTTCGCGTCGAACGCAGCGGCGATATCTATGGACAACCCGCGCATCGAAAGACAATCGGCGCGATTGGGCGTAAGACCGAGTTCGATCACGTTGTCGGGCAACCCAAGGTATTCGATCAGCAATTTGCCGACTGGCGCATCGCTCGCGAGTTCGAGCAGTCCCGATGCGTCCGCATCGAGTCCCAGTTCCTTCGCCGAACACAGCATGCCATTCGACTCGACTCCGCGCAGCGTTGCTTTCTTGATCGCGATGCCGTTTGGCAGCATCGCGCCGATGGTTGCCAGTGGTGCTTTCAGTCCGGCGCGCGCATTCGGCGCGCCGCATACGACCTGTAATTGTTCGCTGCCGACGGAAACTTTGCATACCTGCAATTTGTCAGCCTGCGGATGTTTCTCGCACGACACGATTTCGGCGACGACGACACCGTCGAGCGACCCGCCGAGCCGTTCGACACTCTCGACTTCGTGTCCGATCATATTGAAGCGGCGTTCCACCGTCGCGGTGTCGGCGGACAGATAGACGAGGCTGCGCAGCCAGTTTTCGGAAAATTTCATCGCGTCGTGGAACTCCTCATCTTGTCATTCCAGCAAAAGCTGGAATGACAAGCAAAAAGACTCAAGCAAATTGTTTTAGGAAACGCACATCGTTCTCAAAGAACGCGCGCAAGTCAGTAACGCCATACCGCAACATCGCCAGACGTTCCGCGCCCATGCCGAACGCGAACCCGGTATAACGCTCTGAATCGATACCGCACGCCTTCAACACGGACGGATGAACCATGCCGCAGCCGAGCACTTCAAGCCAGCGCGACGATCCATCCGGCAGATCCCAACGGATCACCACGTCCGCGCCCGGTTCGACGAAAGGGAAATACGTCGGCTTGAACATCATTTCCAAATCGCGCTCGAAGAATGCGCGCAGGAATTCGCTGAGTGTGCCTTTCAGATCGGCAAGGCTCGATGTGTCGTCGACGAGCAGGCCTTCGACCTGATGGAACATCGGGCTGTGCGTCTGGTCCGAATCGCTGCGATAAACCTTGCCCGGCGCGATGATGCGCAGCGGCGGTTTCGCGTTCTTCATCGCGCGAATCTGCACCGGCGATGTATGCGTGCGGAGAAGTTTTCCGTCGGGGAAATAAAACGTGTCGTGCATCGCGCGCGCCGGATGGTGCGGCGGAAAATTCAGCGCTTCGAAGTTGTGATAATCGTCTTCGATTTCCGGACCGTCGGCTTGAACGTAACCGAGGCGCGCGAAAATGTCGCCGATGCGATCGAGCGTGCGTGTGATCGGGTGGATGCTTCCCAAGTCCTGATTGCGGCCGGGCAGCGTGACATCGATGCGTTCTTCGGTGAGACGCTTTTCGAATGCAGCTTCGTTCAGCGATGTCTTGAAATCGGCGACGGCGCTTTCGATCTGCGATTTCGCGCGATTGATGAATT
>DATAVJ010000056.1:0-4634 GCA_036267795.1 Rudaea sp. | reverse complement strand
CGGAAACGTTTCTTCCAGCGCCTGGTCGACGTTCTTGCTTTCCTTACGCTTGCGCCTTGCGCGCTCTTCCGCCGACTCGGGCGCCAACTGCGCGCCTTCCTCGGGCGGATCCTTGCGATCGCGATTGGTCTCGCTCATGACGACTCTCCTTGTGTCAATGACCACGCGGGCGTATGCAAGTAGTCGGCCACGCAAATCCGGTGCACGGATTATTTATTCGCACCTGCCTTCGGTGTTGCAATCGCAGCGTCGCCGTAGTCGCCGTTGAGCCGTCCGTCACGAGCGAAATCCCCGATCATCGCGAAATAGCCGGGTGCGAAGCGCGTTGAAACGCGGCTGCCGTCCGGCGCGAGTTCATATTCCGTCATACCGTGTTCGACCCCGGGATAGACGGCGAGTGTGTAGTTCTTTCCATCCGCGATCAGCGATTCGATACGCACAGCGGTTTCTGCGCTCGGCGCTTCCAGATCGTCCGATCCCCGAACCCAAAGCTGCGGCGTGTTCGATGCGCGCAAGGCGGGCATCGGTTCGTAGTGGAAGGGTGTGTGGAAGTCGAAGTTCTTCGCCACTTCGCCGATGATTTGTTTCTGATTCAGCGGCAACACGAAGAACACGAAGTCGCCGTGCACGTCGTTGTACCAGGGCTCGGACTTGTACTTCCGGCGCAGCGCGTCGAATTCCGCATAGCCTTTCTTGCCGCCAGCTTCGATCACCCGTTCACCCGCGCGTGCGAGTTCCAGCGCCTTCTTCGTGGCGCCCGCAGAATGATGATGAAAGTGCATATCGAGCGCGACGCTTTCCTGATCTTCTTCCAGAACCGTCACTGCAAGCCCGAAACTCACGATCGCAAAATCTACCGGCGCGCGATTCGCCGCCAGCGGCACGACCCATCCGGCTTCGCTGCCTCCCTGATAGCCGACACGTCCGGCACGTGGGCCGGCGAGATTCCGCGCTTGCTTCATCGCCGTGACGGCATCGTCGGCAAGAACGTCGAAGTCTTGCGTATAGGTGCCGCCGGACCCGCCGGTGCCGCGCTTGTCGTACACGAATGCGCCGATGCCTTGCGCGGGGAACATGCGTTGCAACGGATTGAAATCGCGCGCGGAATCGTGCTCCGAGCCGTGCACCAAAACCACCACCGGAACCTTGCCGCTGCCTTTGGGCATTGTCAGGCGACCGACAAGTTTGACGTCGCCGCTCTCGAACGTTGTTTCGCTGACATCGAACGCGATGCGCTTTCCGGTTTCATTTCCGAACGTGATCTCGCTCCTGGTGCAATCGAACGAAACGGTTTTGCCGTCCGGCCGATTGGTCCACCCATACGTGCTGGTCCACGATCCGTCTTTGTTCGGGTGCAACTGGCCTGTCTCGCCGGTGAAGGCGCGCCAGCGCAGCGTGTCGGCGCTGGACGGCGCAACGTCGATTGTTTGGCCGGCATTCAAGCGATACGCGCCAACCGCGCAATCGGATGTTTGCGCCGCGCGAGCATTCACGCTCGCCGCAAGGAACGAAAAGAATGCGACGCAGCCGAGCGCAAGGCATTTCGCGTTGTTCGCTTGGTTGCGATCCGATCGATCGATAGACACGTTCGATTCTCCATCCAGAGTGCAGTGAAATTCTTTCTGCGCGTCGTTGGTTGTCCGAGCACCGACGGTAGCGCAGACTTCACCCCTCCGTATTGGACCGTTTCAAGGTGTCGTCGATGCGCCATTCGACGCATGACCTTCAGGACTCGTCGGCAAAAACTGAGGATGCTATCGTTCGGCCGTGGATCGAGTTCTCCACAATTTTAACGGCGCGCACTTTCGTCGAATCGTCGACCGCAGCAATGCCGTCGTGTCCGAGCATGCGCACGATTGGCCGGTGCTGTCGATTTTCGTGATCGGCGGATACTCGAACACGACTGAGCTGGATCGGATTTCTATTTTCGGTCCCTCCGCAATCCTGTATCGCGCCGGCGCGGCCCATCAGAACGACATCGGCCCCACCGGTTTCGAACAGATCGAAATCGAGTTCGATCCGGACTGGCTCGGCCGACGCCTGCTTTCGCCCATGCCCGTCTCGCGCTGGATCGGCGGCTGGGCAGCGCGCGCGTCACGCGAATTGGCGCGCACCTGCGTCGCAGAAACCGATGAGGCAACCGTTCGCACAGCGGTGCGGAGATTCATCGAGGCAGGCCGGCATCATGCGCCGCGACCGCGGCCGAGCTGGGTCGATTGGATCGACGCTCGCTTGAGGCGCGATCCGAACGTGAAACTCCGCGACATCGCCGAATCGTTGGGCAGGCATCCGAGCTATCTGGGCACGGCGTACCGTCTCGCCACCGGTGAGGCCGCTGCGCAAGTCGCGGCGCGCATGCGCGTCGAGCGCGCAGCGAACCTTCTGCGGGAGAGCGACACAGTTGCGGCAATGATCGCCGCCGACGCCGGTTTCTTCGATCAGAGTCACATGATCCGCACGTTCCGCCGCGTGCTCGGACGCACCCCTTCGGACGTGCGGGCCGATCGAGCGTTCATGCGGGAGAGCGCCTGAAGAGTCCTAGCGAATTTGCCGCCTGCTGCACGCACCGAAAAAAAGCCGCGCGATGATTACCGCGCGGCCTTGAAATGTGAAACGTACTTTAGAACTTCACCGTGACACTCGCGCGATAGAAGCGGCCGGCGAGGTCGTAGGTGCTGACGTCGGTGTTCGCGTTGATCACGTTGTTCAAGTACAGCAGCGGCGGTTGCTTGTCGAAGATGTTGTCGACACCCACCTGCACGAACGTGTTGATCGGCTCGATGTTGTAGCCGAGCGACGCGTTGTGATACGTGACCGCGCCGTAGTGCTGAACCGCGAATCCGGTATCTTCTCCGACGTAGTTGTCGCACGCGCCATTTCCGTCGGGGCCGTCGAACTCTGCAGCGGATGGGCCGAGGCATTGGTTGGCATAACCCACCGTGATGCGGCCGATGTAGCGCGTTGTCCAGTTTGCAGTCCAGGGACCCATGTTCCAGTCGATGGTCGCCAAACCACGCACGCGAGCGAAGTTGCCGAACGTCTTGTCGAAGTGGCCGGCCAGATGCTGGACGAAGCCGCCCTGATCGATGTTGTACTTCTCGATGTAGCTGCCGTCCACGCCGACGCGGAAGTTGCCCCACGCCATGGCAGGCAAGCGGTAGTGCGCGCCGATGTCCAGTCCCTGGTCGACGAGGTTGCCGGAGTTGAACGCGCTCTCGATCACGAACTTGATGGAGCCGTCGGTCGCACGGAAGACGTTTCCGCAGATCGGGCCTTGCGTGTTGAAGCACTGCGTGAGGATCGTCTGTGCGGTACCTGCACCCGACACGATCAGGTTGTTGAGCAGGATACGGTAGTAGTCCGCGTTGACCGACAAGCCGGGAATCCATTCCGGATCGTAGACAAAGCCGTAGTCGAATGACTTGCCCAACTCCGGCTGCAGCACGGCGGAGCTCAGGCCGTTCGCCGAAGCGAACTGCGAACCCATCACGAAGCCGGTCAGCTGCGAGAACACCTGCTGCGGAACATTGAAACCCTTGCAGGCCGCATTACCCGACACGCCCGACACGCCGGCGCAAGGGTCTGACGCCGTTGGCGCATCTTGAGCGGGGCCGGAGAACAGGTTCGATGTGGTCGGCGCACGGAACACCTTGGACACCGTGCCGCGCAACAGCAGATCTTCGATCGGCCGATATTCGATGGCGATCTTCCAGTTGCTGGTGCTGCCGAAGTTGGAGTACTTCGAGTAGCGGTCGCCGATGTCGACATTCAAGGAGTGCACGAACGGCACGTCTTTCAGGATCGGCACCAGCACTTCGGCGTACGCTTCCTTCACGTTGTAGCCGCCCTGTGTCGGCGACGAGCAGATCGAGCTCGGCCCGGGACAATTCAGGGTCGGCACACCGTTTACGTCGTTGAACGTCGTATTGAGCAATGGATCTACACGCGTGTCCTGATATTCCTTGCGGTAGTTGCCGCCCACTGCGAGCTGCACATCGCCCGCCGGCAGAGTGAACAGCGAACCGTTGACCGACGCCTCGGCCGATTTCATCTGGTACAGCGTATTCAGGAAAGGGTTGATCTTGGCTGCGTTCAAGATGGCGAGTGTGCTCGGATCGCTCTGGTTGAAGATGTCGATCGGCGTGCAGGTGGCACCCGCAGTGCCCGGCGCCGTGGTGCAACCGAAGTCCGGCGCGATCTGGCTGATGTTGATGAAGTTGAGACTCTGAGTTTCCAAAGTCAGCTTGCCGTAGCTGACATGTGCATCCCAGTTCCAGCTCGTGTCGCCGAACGTGCCTTTCAAGCCGGCATTGCCCATTTCGGTGGTGTTGGCGATTTTCAAGCCGCGGTTGCCGATGGAGGTCAGGCGCAGCGCGATGGTGCTGGACGCACCGTTGTCGCCGAAGGTGACGCCGAACGGATTGTAGAATTGATTCGCCGGAACGATGAGGTTGTTGCCGACCAGGTCAAACGGATACGGCGCCAGCTGCTGATGCGCCACCATCTTGTGGTACAGCAGTTCCGTGTACGCTTCGACGCTGTCGGTGAGCTTGTAGTTGCCCAGCACGAACACGCCGGTGCGCTCGTTCGGAATCAAATCGTAATTGCCGACCGCCTGGAAGTTGAAGCCGTCG
>DATAVJ010000055.1:0-11397 GCA_036267795.1 Rudaea sp. | reverse complement strand
CGTGGTGTCGGCGCGCATGGCGGTCAACGCCAGTCTCCGTGGATGACGAATCCGGCCCAGTAGTACGCCGCGTGCCACCGCGGCTCGCTGCGCATCTCGAGTTTGGCCAGACGCAACGCGTTTTGCGGCGATTGCTTCATGGCGATCAGGTGCCGATAAAACAGCGACATCAGGTGCTCGCTCGCGCGATCGTCGACCGGCCACAGGCTGACGAGCAGCCGCTTCGCCCCAGCGTAGAAAAAAGCGCGCGACAGCCCGAACATGCCTTCGGCGCCGCGGCCACGTTCGCGCGTCGCATCGCACACACTCAGCACGACCAGGTCGGCCGACAGTCGCAGATTGTATATATCGTTCATGCGCAGGAACCCGTCCTGCGCCGCGCCTTGCGCATCGACCAGCGACAACACGATGCCGGACAATTCGGGCCGATGCAGATCGATCACCGCATGGGTCGCGAAATGAATCAAGTTATAGCGCGGCCAATCCATATCGAGTACGGCCTGGCGCGTCGCGGCGAAACCCGACAGCAGCGAACGCTGCGATTCGGCGAAAAGCGCGGCGATGTCGTCGGCTTCGGCTTGCGCATGCGTCAGGCGCCGCCAAACCGATGGCGCATGCTCGAACGTGCCTTGAACGCGAGGGTCGGAACCGTCGAACACCGGGTCGGCGAACACTGCGATCGAGCGAGCGAGCGGCGCCGATGGCGCAGTGGCGCGCAGCTCCTGCAGGATCGCCAGCGACGGCAAATGGACAACGTCATGCGCCGCGATCGGCTCGAACATGTCGAACGGAATACGCTGCAATTCGCCGTCGGCGATCACGGCAACAATGTCGCCGTCGGGAATTTTGATGTCCGCCGGCAAGACCATGGATGCCAGCGACTGAGTGTTCGGTTCTGGCGTGGCTTCAGCCGACGTCTGCGCCAGCTGCTCGAACGAAATATTCGTTCTGTCGGCAGCGGAAATCACTTCATCGCGCAACGCCTCGGTTGCCTGCTCGATGACGGCACGCGGCGGCAATTCGCGGAGTTCGACGGACTGCTTTGTCACGCGCCACACGTAGCTGCGCGATTCGCCGAGCCAGTATTCGAGGACGACGACGTTGTCGTCGATTGTTTGTTGCTGGACCGATTCCACGCGCAACGGCGACGGATGGACCAACGCGGCGTAACGCGGATCCGAATCGCGCAGACGGCCGCGCGCGTCGTCGAGCCGGCGAGCCGCTGCGTCGATGCGCGCCTGCAGGATTTTCTTTTTCGCCGCGTCGTCGGGCGGCGTCTGCGCGAGCGACCACGCCGATTCGCGCATCGCTTCGACGGCATCGCGTTCGGCCGCGACGAGCGCCGGCGCCGCGCGCGCACCGACCGTGATGTTGCGCGCCGCCAGTTCTTCGCGCAACGCGCGCGCGCGCGCGCGTTCGGCAATCTCGAGCGCCAGCGTGCCGTAGCCACGTCCGGCGATCTCCCGGTCCAGGTGCACGGCGATGTCGATGGCGAGGTCGTAATACGCGCGCTGCGAAGCGAAGTAGCCAGTACGCAGTTGCGGCGCGGCAATCTGGGCGCGTTCGCTTTCGATGAGGTCGAGCGCCGATGCGATCAGCGCGTGCGCGGTCTTGGCATCGTCCATTGCGAGCGTCACACGCGCGCGGCTGCCGAGCGCGGCGATCTGCACTGCATCGTCGCCCGAGCGCACGGCGATGCGATACGCTTGCTCGTATTCGTTCAGCGCCGCGGGGAGCTCGTCGATGCGGCTGTCGAGATCGCCTAGCGACAGGTGCGCGGCGGCCTCCGGCACGGTCGCGCCGATGCTTTCGGCCAGACGCAATGAATCGAGGAGGAATTTTCGCGCGGCGTCCCACTCGTTTTTCGCCATGGCGCAGCGGCCGAGTCCGGCCAGCGCGTGCGCCTGTTCACGCTTGAAACCGTTGTCGATATCGAACTGCACGCTGTGTTCGAAAATCGCGCGTGCGGCGTCGATGTTACCGGCATCGAGCAGACCGTCACCGCGGTTGAGCAAGGTTTCGACGAGTCCGGATTGATCGTCCGCTGCTTTCCAGGCCGCTTCGGCGTGATCGAAGGCGGCCAGCGATTCGGCGTCGTCGCCGAGGTTGCGGTAGAGGAGTCCTAAGTCGTTCCAGCTCATGCCTTCGATCAACGGATACGGCGCAGCGCGCAGCGACTCCAGCGTGGCCTGATACGCCCTGAGCGCTTCGCCCCATTCGCCACGCTGCAGGTGGATTGCCGCGATGCTTTCGCGCGAAAACGCCGCGCGCTTGCGGTCGCCGATCTGTTCGGCGAGCGTCAGCGCTGCCGAGGCAGCGGCGAGCGCCTTCGTCGTCGCACCGACGATGCGATAGTTGGCACTGAGGTTCGCCTGCGCCATCGCCTCGTATCGGGGATCGCCAGTCTGGCGGTACAGCGCGAGCGCGTGTTCCTGTTCGGCGATGGCCGCGGCGAGGTTGCCGAGATAGCCTTGTGCCGAACCGAGTGTTCGGCGCGCGGCGGCTTCTTCGGCGGCGGCGTCCGTGTCGGTCGACGGCCCGCACGCGTAGCGCAGCGCTGTCTGCGCGACGTTGCGCGCTTCAGCGTAGTTGCCCAATGCGAACGCGTAGCGCGCGTGGCCGGTTTTCGACATGAGTTGCAGGCACGCGTCGCGGGACCTGGCGGCGGTGGCGAACGCGGTGTCGTATTCGGCGATGATTTCCTCGCGCGTCGCATTCGCGGAACCGACGCCATGCTCGACGCTGCCCGCCGCGCGGCGCAAATTTTCCGCGCGCGCGAAAGCCTGTTCGCTTCGCGCGTGCAGGCGATCACGCTCGGACGCGGGGTGCGTCGCTCCGCGGCTGATGCGATAGCGAGCGGGTAGCGCAGGATTCTGCGCGCCGACGTCGACGTCGAAGTGCATTTCTTTTTCTGACGCGACGAGTGTCACGCGCACGCGCGCGTGGCGGCCGGCGTCGTTCTGCATGAGCGGTAGCGCGCGACCGGTATCGTCGCGCACGCGAATCTGCAACGTCGCTTCGGGCTGCTCGATGCGGATCCCCGTGGCCTCGCCTTTGCGCAGCGAAATGCCAAACACCGCATGCGCGTTGGCCGCCAGCGTGTCTTCGCGGGCACTCGAAACGGGCAGTTCCGCGGTGTGGACGACGGCGAATGCCGCGCTCGACATCAGCGTCGCCGCGCACGCGAACGTGAATGCTTTCACGACAGTTTCGATTCGCACGTGCGAAAGCCACCGGACTGTGTTCGGCGGCACCTTAGCAGGGTCGCGCGTCGCCCGCGTGATGGATTCCCGATTTCGCTCACTGGATATGAATGGGCGCCGCGCGCGCGGGTTTGCGCGGTGAAGCGGGAACAACGAGCAGAGCGGGAAGCACGTTATGCGAGCGACAGACAAGTTCCGGGACATGAAATCGATGGTGCGGCACGGATTCACGATGGCGGTATTCGCGCTGACGATGCTCGTGGGCGTGTCGACCGGCGCGGCGCAATCCGCCTCGACCGAGAACGGCGCGCAGCCGGTTCGGCTGGCCGGGCACGTGTTGCCGGCCGTGTCGGAAGCCGTTGCGGTTTCTGGCGCGGCGACCGGGAATCTGAGTCTGACCCTGGTCCTCAAGCGCGACGATGAAGCCGGTTTCCAGCGCTATCTCGCTGACGTTTACGACGAGCGTTCGCCACGGTTCCATCAATTTCTTGACGCGCGCCAGATTGCGGCTGAATTCGGTCCCTCGCAGCAGGCGTACGACGTCGTTGCGGCGTGGTTGCGTGCGCAGCATCTGCAGGTCGACGCGGCTTCGGCCAACCGGCTGACGGTGAACGCGCGCGGCGTGCGCGGCGACATCGAGCAGGCGTTCGGCATCGAACTGCACGACTATGCATTGGGCGAGCGCCGTTTCTTCGCCACCGATCGCGAGCCCGCCGTGCCGGCTGCTGTTGCACCGCGCGTGCAGTTCATCGCGGGACTTTCCAACTTCGCGACACCGCATCCGCCGGGCGCGCAGCGCATGATGCGTGTCGTCGTCGGTTCCGCCGTGTGTTCGATATGGGCGGGCCTGGCGGGCGCCGCGTTCACCCAGGGCGCCGGACCGAACAGCACGTACAACTACTACGCGGAGTTCGTGCGCTGCTTCAAGGCGCTGGAAGGCAAAGATCCTGCGGAGATGTTGAACGGCGCCGATCCGCCGCCGCCCGCTTGGCAGGACGCCGATGGGACTGGACAGACCATCGGCCTGGTCGAGTTCGACACGTTCACGCTGAGCGACGTGGCCGACTATATCGATCTGATCGGCTTGCCTCCAGCCAAGATCGGCGACGTCAGCCAGATTCATGTCGACGGCGGTGCCGGGGCAACGCCCGGTGCGAACCAGGACGAAGTGCTGATCGACATCGACGCGATCCTGACGCTCGCGCCCGGCGCGAAGATTGCCGTATACGACGCGCCGTTCGACGGCAGTGCGAATTTCCAGGGCGTGTTCAACGCGATGATCGGCGACGGTGTCGACATCATCAGCAATAGCTGGACGTATTGCGAAGATCAGACGACGCTCGCGGATGCGCAGAGCATCGACAGCATCCTGCAATCGGCAGCGGCGTCGGGCATCAGCGTGCTCAACGCGTCGGGCGACTCGGGCAGCACATGCCTCGACGGCAGGCCGAACACGGTCGGCGTGCCGGCGGATTCGCCGAACGCGACAGCGGTCGGTGGCACGTCGCTGACGCAAGGCCCCGGCCACACCTATGGCAGCGAAACGTGGTGGGACGGCACCAACGACACGCCGCCCACCGGCCAGGGCGGTTTCGGCGTCAGCCGATTCTTCGCGCGGCCGGCGTATCAGAATGCGCTGTCGTCCGCGGCCATGCGTTCCGTGCCTGACGTGACGTTCAATGCCGATCCCGCGCACGGCGTGGTCATCTGCAACGCCAGCGAAGGCGGCTGTCCGACAGACACGCTCAACGGCGGCACCAGCCTGTCCGCGCCGGAATGGGCCGCGTTCACCGCGTTGCTCAACCAGACGCAGGGCAGCAATCTCGGTGCGCTGAATCCGTCGCTGTATCCGCTCGGAAACACCAGTGCGTTCCACAATGCGGCGTCGATGGCGTCGGATTTCGCGCACGTCGGACTGGGTTCGCCCAAGCTCGCGATGCTGCATCAGGCGCTGACGCATCAGAGCACCGGCGCGGTGAGTGCGTCGGTCTCGCGCGTGTGGACTTTCGGCGACGACAACCTGCTGACGCCGGCCGATTCGGCAAACGGACTGGTCCGCTTCGACGATGGCGTTTCGGCCGCGTATGTCGTGGTCACGCTCGCCGATGCGAACGGCAACCTCGTCGTCGGCAAGACGGTGACGTTGACCTCGAACGCGGGCAGCCACGCCGTCGTTTCGCCGTCCGGCGGCATCGTCACGGGCGAGAACGGCACGGCGCTGTTCAAGATCACCGACCTCATCGCCGAACCACTGATGTTCACCGCCAAGGACACCAGCGATGCCATCGTCCTCGCGGACACGGCGAACTTCGATTTCATCGTCGCGCCCGCCGCGAGCGGCGGCATCGTCGCGTTCACCGACTTCGTCGCAGCCGATGGCGTTAGCACCAACTTGATCACCGTCACGCTCAAGGATGCACTGAATCGCCCGACGCCGGGCAAGCAGGTCACGTTGCTGCAAACCGGCAGCTCCGTGATCAAGGCCGAAAACCCGAGCCTCACCGACGCCAGCGGCCAGGTACAGTTCGTCGTGACCGACACCGTGCAGGAGACGCTGACCTACACCGCCTCGGACACCACCGACGGCGATGTGGCGGTGCCCGGTTCGGTGACGGTCACCTTCAGTGCCGGCGGCGGCGACAACTGCGGCAGCAGCAACTTCGGCAATCCGAACATCACCGCGGCCGACGGTTTTGCGATCACGCCGTATGCAACGGGCTTCCTGCCGAAGATCACCAATTTCGGCGGCCTCAACGATGGCTGCCGCGGCGCATCGGGCCTTGCCTTCGATGCCGCCGGCAACCTTTTCGTTTCCGATGTGCACACCGGAAACATTTATAGATTCCCGGCGGGCGGCGGCGTCGCCGGCGCGGCGACACTGGTGACACCGAGTCCGCTCGGGCCTGGCATCGAAGCCCTCGTGTTCGGCAAGGACGGCAAACTCTACGCGGCGCAAAACGCGACGACTGGAAATTTCTTCACGGGCGCGGTGTTCGAAGTCGACCCAGCCGCCGGCACGATCGTGCGCACGGTTGCCTCCTCGATCACCTGCGCGAGTTTCCTCGCCACCGATCCGTTCAGCGGTGATCTGTTCGTCGATGATTCATGCAGCGGAGCCGGTTCCGACAACGGCTCGATCTGGCGCATCAACAATCCCGGCAGTGCGACGCCGGCCACCACTGTTTATGCCGCCACCGGCGGCGTCAACGGCGGACTCGCCTTTGCGCCCGCCGGCACGCTCTATGTTATCGACTACACCGGAACAGGCCTGGCGAAAGTCACCGGCACCACCGCGCCGATACCCGGCCAGTTGACGCGGCTCACCGGCATCACCGGTCCGGCGCTGGATATGCTCGCGCTGGGCGCGCAGGCCAACGGCGATGCGCAGACGCTGATCGCGAGTACCGGCGCGGTAAACGGCGGACTGCCTGCCGGCATGAAGATCTTCGACGCCACCACCACGCCGATTTCCCCGGTTTCCATGCTGGTCAACAACGCGTACGCGACGGTCAACCTGCTCGGTCCGGACGGCTGCCTGTATGCGGGATTTATCGTGGCGGTCTACAAGATCACGAACGCTGATGGCAGTTGTCCGCTGGTCGTCGGCGCAGCCAGCCTGGGCCTGACTCCGCTGACGGTGGCGCCGAATCCCGCGGAGGGCACCGCACAGACGTTCACCGCGCACTTCCATCACGCCAATGTACCGGCGGGAACGCCGGTGACCTTCGTGATCTCCGGCGCGAACGCACAGCGCAAGACGGTAGCGACCGCAGCCGACGGCAGCGCGACGCTGACCTACACGGCGATCAACGCCGGCAACGACACGATCATCTCGTCGGCGACGGTTGGCGGCGTGGCTTTGACCTCCAATCCGGCGCGCGTGACCTGGACATCCGGCGCGCACACGACATTCCTGACGCTGAACGTGAGCGCCGTCACGGGAACCATGGGGCGGTCGACGACAGTATCCGCGGCACTGAGCGACGTTTCGAGCGAACCTCCTTCCGCGCTGGCTGGACAGACGGTCGTGTTCACGCTCGGCGCGGCGACATGTACCGCGACGACCAATGCCAGCGGCGTGGCTTCGTGCGCGATCATGGTCGGCGCCACGAGCACCTTGACGTTGCGCGCCAGCTACGCGGGCAACGCGAGCTATCTGCCTTCGTCCGACAGCGCGCAGTTCGAGACGTCCGACCGCATTTTCAGCGACGACTTCGAAGGCTGACGATTTCGAAGCATCGAACACGTCTCAACATTCTTCGAAACCGAGGCTGGTGATGTCATCGGATTGATCCACCTCGTAGGCGACGAGGTCCCATGCACTGCCCGATGCGCCGGGCGCGATGGGCTGCTAGTCGTCAACCGCCGCGTAAAGACGTTATTGCTGCGATCGATGGCCGGACTGCCGCTATACAACGGAATGGGCGCGGTGAAATTGCCGCGATATTTAGTTTGAAAGGATCCATCATGCCTTGGCGCCTTGCCCGGCGGCCGCGCAATACCCCTTTCTACACCCAAGGTTTAAAGTACTCCAATTAGGCGCGGTCGAGTTCTGCCTGCTCGTACATGTGGGTGAAATATCGCGCCGTACTTTCACGCATAGGTTGAAAAACTGTAGCGCGGCGCTACCTCGTTTTATGCAGGTGTGCTCTCTCACCAACGACATCCACGCTCAAGTTCTGCGCAGCTATCGGCGTTTACACGGACAAGCCCGCATCACCCTCCACGACTGTCTGCCGCATCTGCGGTCTTTCGCCGGCTCGCCATAGCGGCACTTCGTGGCGGACGCGATAGCGCAGCGGGCCGCCGTCCGCGCTCGTGCTGCGCTCGATCGGCCGCGGAATGCAGACGAATTCCGTCACCATCGTGTTGGCGTCGACGCGCACGGTCGCGTAGCCGTGCCCGCCCGCATCGATGAAGGTCAGGTGCGGAGCCAGTTCGGGATTGCGCACCGCGTGCGCTTTAGCAAGATCGCCGCTGCTGGCGTATTCGAGCGCCGAGCGGACGCCATGATGCAACAGCAGGTTCTCTGTGCATTGCGGTGGTCCGCCGCCCGGATTGGCGACGTAGAGCGGGCGCAAGGGATCGTCCTTTTTCAGGTTGTGTTCGTTGGCTTCGCCGGAGCCGATGGAACTGATCGAGCCGCCCACGAAACTGACGCCAACTGGTTCGAACGCGGCAGGCGGCAAAGCCTTGGCCGCGTATCCCGCCCAGAAGCTGTGGCGGTCGCCGGCGACGATCGCGAAACCCGTGATGCGCGCATCGCGCACGGCATCGAAAATCTCGGCGCGCTCGTGGTACATGGCGCCCCAGTCCCAGGTGCCCGCGAGACCGTAGCTGGCGCCCTTCCACGTGCCGAGCTCCGGCGGCAGGTTCTGCGGATCGACGCGCTGGTCGAGCTGTCCCAGCGTATTGCCCCAGATTTTCCAGGTGCCCTTCGCGCTGCGCAGTCGCTCGAGGAACCAGGCTTTCTGCTTCGCGCCCAGCATGGTCTGCGCGGCTTCGCTCGCGCGGTAATTGGCCACGCTCTTGTCACCGAAGCTCAGCTTCGCCGGCGGATGGCCATTGGCGAAGTCGCGGCCGGCGTCGAGCTGCGCCCACAATTCTTCGGGAACGAAGCCGAGCTTGTCACCTTCGAACAGCGGGCTGATTTCGTCGTGGTTGCTCGGATCGCGCGAGCGGTAACTGCGCTGATCGGTGACGATCAGGTCTATGTGCCGACCCCAGCGCAAGGCGCGATAACCGATCAGACTGTTGATGGCGGCGAGATTGTTGGGTTCGATTCCGAGGCCGGTGTCGTCGAAATCCTTAACGGGCGTGTCGACAACATGCGGTGCATTGAACGTATCGAGCTTCGAGCCCGGCGGCAACACGCGTGCCGGTTGGTATTCGAACCAAGCCTGGTTCGCCGCGACCTTGAGGGTCTGCGCCGGCACCCAACCTTCGGTGCCCGCAAACTCCTGGATCGACTGCCAGCCGTTCCAGGAAAATTCGTGGTTGTCCCAAATCGCGACGAAAGGCCAGCGCGCGCGCGCATCCTGCAAATCCGGATCCTGCAAGTACGCGTGATAAGCGACGCGATAATCCTCCAGCGAGTCCGGAACCCAGAAACGGTTCTTGGCGACCACCTTGCCCTTCGGATACTTGATCGGAAACGTGACGAGGCGGTCGTACTCATGTCCGTTCTTCACCTGGTCCGGGTAACTCACGACTTCGTAGATGAAGTCGCCCAGATGCAGCACGAAGCCGAGTCTTTCTTCGGCTGCGGCGCGCTCGTCTTCCCAGATCATCCGTCGATAAGCATTCAGATGACCGATACAGATATCCTGGCAACTGACGAAGGCGAAGCGCGACGGTCGCGGATCATCGGGATTCGGCGCCGTCAGCGTGCGGCCGATCCGGCTGCCGTTGCCGTCCTCGTCCGCGAAGCGGTACCAGTATTCGCGCGCTGCCGACAGGTGGCCGACCAGCACGCGGCAGGTCCAGTCGGACGCGTCCTGCACCCGCGCCGACGTCTTCGCGATCACGCGTGTGAATGCCGCATCTTCCGCGACTTCCACCAGCAAGCTGGCGCTCTTGCGCCCATCCGCATACGGGCGTCGTGTCCAGAGCAGGACGCTGTTTTCGTCGGGATCGCCTGATGCAACGCCCTGCGGATACAGGTCGCGGCGCTCGCGCCAACCGCTTGACGACGGGCGCACGGCCGAGCAGCCCCAGGCCAGCGAAGCACCCAGCGCGACGGAGAGTTTCAGGAACTGTCGGCGGCCGATGGTTGACATATCGTCCATCCCTGCAACGGATCGCGATGATCGATGCGCCGAAAACTAAGCCCGATCGCGGGTTAAGGAGCGTGCCAAAAGTACCGCGGGGCAATGTCCGCAATCGACTTTGAGCAGTCGCTGGCGAACGTCTGGTTTCGAAAACTTGCTCCCTCCCTGCGGTAGAGCAAACAGGGTCCCTTCGATAAACCTGCCTCAATCCGCGTGCCGCGAATCAGTCTGTGCAAATCATCCGATTTTTCGCTCATCCTGCGATCGAGCGCGGCGACCTCCTGGCGCACGAACGCGAGCGTCCAATCACGTGGACGCTCGAAATGTCCGGCCCCAGAAGGCGCGAAACGCAATTACATGCCGTCGCGCGTCCGTGGCATGATGGTTCTTCCACGCGAAGGGGGAATTCTGTGGCCATGCATCTTTTGACTTGGCATCAACGGCTGACGCTTCGCCCGGCAACACTCTTGGGGACAGTGGCGATTTTTTTGTCCGTCCCGGCGCACGCCGACACGACGACGCTCTCCGTAGCGGACGCCACTAAAGGCACCAGCAAGGTTCCCGTCACGATGCTGTTCCCGCTGACACGCAGCGGCGACCTCAGCTACGACGCCATACTGAACTATCATACGATCGACGGCACGGCGGTGGCCGGTACGGATTACACCGCCGTGACGAGCAGCATTCTCATTCCCGCGGGAACAACCGCGGCTGAGATTCCGGTCATGTTGAGCGCCAACACCGGCAACGACGCCGACCTTACGTTCCAGTTGCAGCTCGACAGCGCGACCGGCATCGGGCCGGCACCGAGCTTCGCCGCGCAGCAGACATTCTCCACGGGATCGGGTCCGCAATCCGTCGTTTTCGCCGACATCAACAACGATGGCAAAACGGACGCCGTCGTCACCAACGGCAACGCGGGCACGGTCTCCGTGCTGCTCAACACCACCGCGCCCGGCGCCACGACATTGACGTTCGCTGGGCATCAGGACTTCGCGACCGGATCGGATCCGGTTTCGGTCAAGGTGGCCGACATCAACGGCGACGGTAAACCCGATTTGGTTGTGGCGAACGACGGCAGCAACTCGGTTTCGGTGCTGCTCAACACCACGACGCCCGGCTCGAGCACAGTGACGTTCGCTGCCCAGCAGACCTTCCCGATGGGAACCGGTCCCACTTCCGTCACCATCGCTGACGTCAACGGCGACGGGAAACCGGACCTGATCGTTACGAATATCGATGACAACAACGTCTCGCTGCTGCTCAACACGACAACGCCAGGCGCCGCGACGCCGACCTTCGCCACCCGGCAGAATTTCGCGACGGGGCAACTTCCCAACGCTGCCGCCGTCGCCGACATCAACGGCGACGGCAAACCCGATGTGATCGTGGCGAACGATCTCGACGACACGTTTTCCGTTCTG
>DATAVJ010000054.1:0-19313 GCA_036267795.1 Rudaea sp. | reverse complement strand
GACGAACGGAATATTGATGCCGAATACGACGAGGCCGATGAACGTGGCGATAGGCGCCAGTGCCGCGATGATGACGATATAGTTCTTGTAGAGTCCCGCCACCGTTTCCGGTTCAGCCGCGATGACCGGCCATTCCGTTTTCGGCGCGAGCAGAATATTTTTCACCCGAGCGATGATCTTGTTGAAATCCACGATTGTCTCCCTCACCGAGAATTTGGCGTCGGCGCATCTTACCTGCTCCCTCGCTGCGATGGATGCGCAGCGGCGCAAGCGATGCCTGGGCTGCGCGCCGCTTAAGTACAATACGTAACTGACACTTCGCACGCGATGGCGTGCAACTTGCTAGACTTCCAGGTCCGCCCAAGCGGCCATTTTTCACCTTTACAGGCCTGCCGATGTCCGACAACGATCTCGTTTCTTCCACCAACGCGGTCGCCCCCGCGCAGCCGATGCCGGTCAACTCGATTCCGGCCAACGCCGAGAACCGCTACACCGTCACGCGCGCCGATCTGCCGTTGTCGTGTCCGATGCCGGAAATGACGCTGTGGAATTCCCATCCCAAAGTGTATTTACCCGTGGAAGCCAGCGGCACCGCCAAGTGTCCGTATTGCGGGGCGCAGTACACGTTGGCCGCCTGAAGACAGCGCATGCAGGGACGGCGCCTCACGGTTGTGCAACTTCTCCCCGCTCTCAATGCCGGGGGGGTGGAACTCAGCACGCTTGAAATCGGCCGCGCATTGGTCGCGGCCGGACATCGCTCGGTGGTCGTCTCCTCCGGCGGCGGTTTGGTCGATCGCCTGACCGCGCAGGGCAGCGAACACGTGACGCTCGACATCGGAGCGAAGCGGTTCGGCACGTTGCGTCATATCTGGACGCTTAAACGTCTGTTCAAGAACATCCATCCCGACATCGTCCACGCGCGATCGCGCCTGCCGGGATGGATCGGCCGTTTCGCCATCAACGAATCGCCGCGCCCGCGTCCGCACTTCATCACGACGGTGCACGGGCTCAATTCACCGAGCTACTACAGCTCCATCCTCACGCGCGGCGAGCGCGTGATTTGCGTATCGAACACGGTGCGCGACTACGTGCTGCGCCACTATCCGCGCACGAATCCCTCGAAGCTTACGGTCATTCCGCGCGGCATCGATCCGGACGATTTTCGGTTCGGCTATCAACCGGACGACGCATGGCGCCGCGGTTTTTTCATGGACTTCCCCGCACTCGAAGGCGGCGCACTGCTGACGTTGCCCGGCCGCGGCACCCGCCTGAAAGGCCATGGGGACGCGATCGAACTTCTCGCCGGACTGGTCAATCGCGGCTTGGATTGCAAGCTGCTTCTGCTCGGCGCGCGCATGCCGGGCCGCGAGGCGTACGTCGCGGACCTCGAAGAACTCGCGCGCAAATTCAATGTCGCCGAGCGCGTCGTCATCACGGTTCCGCGCAACGACGTGCGCGAAATTTTTTCGATCTCCAACCTTATTTTGCAGTTGTCGATCCAGCCCGAAGCATTCGGACGCACCGTCATCGAGGCGCTCGCGTTGTGCCGGCCCGTGTTGGGCTATGCGCACGGCGGCGTGGGCGAACTGCTCGCGGAACTGTATCCGGACGGACGCGTGCCTGTCGGCGACAAGACGCGGCTGGTTGAACGCGCGGCGGAATTGCTGCGTCTGGCGCCTTCGATCCAGCCGCTCACACGCTTTCGTCTCGCCGACATGCAGGCGGCCACGCTCGCCGTATACGATGAAGTCGCGCGATAATTCCTGTTGTCGTGCGCGAGTGCGCACGGTAGCTTAGGCGATCGTTTTTACTTCAGGCGTCGCGCCGCGATGTCCACCGCGTCACCCTCCCGGATGTCGGAATCAGGATCGGCACTGCTCGTGCTGGCCGTGCTCGCGCTGCTTCCCGTCGGACGCAGCGCGGAGTTGCCGTTGTGGATCGGAGCGGTTGCCGGAATCGTTCTCGTCTGGCGCGATCGCGCGACGCTGTCGAAATATGCCGGCGCGAAACTCGCCATTGTTTTGTTCGCCTGTTATTGGCTGCCGGCGTTGACATCCGCGCCCGGATCCATCGCGCCGGACAAGACGTGGAGCACGGTCGCGGTATTGCTGCGTTTTCTGCCGTTTGCGTTGTTCGTATGCATCGGATTACGGCGTACGATCATCTGGCCACGCATCGTTGCGGCGTCCGCGGCGATCACGGTGTTGTGGCTGCTCGACGCGTGGGTGCAAATTTTCACCGGCTATAGTATCGCCGGCGCCATGTCGGACGAACGGCTGTCCGGCATCTTCGGTGCGGGCAATCTCAAGCTTGGGCCCGTGCTCGCCGTGCTGTCGCCGTTTGTTTTCGTGGCCGCGCGCGAACGGTTCGGATGGCGCGGTCTCGCGTTGGCATTCGTCTTTCAGTTGATGCCTATTCTTCTGGCGGGCTCACGCGCTGCGTGGCTGATGTTCGGATTAGTCACGCTGGCGTTTGCGTGGCGCGAGACGAAATCGCTCGGACGTTTCGTTGCGCTCGCCGCGTCGGCCGCCGGCATCGTCGTCATTTCCGCCGCAGTCGCGTGGCATGCGTCGTCGGCGTTCGATGCGCGCGTGCAGCGCAGCCTGCTCGCGCTGCAGGGATCGCAGCACGCAGTGGACGAAGCGTCGGCGGGACGGCTGCGCATATGGAGCACGGCCGCGCGCATGTTCGAAGCGCATCCATTCAACGGCGTCGGTGTGCGGGGATTCCGATACGCGTATCCGAACTTCGCCGAATCCGGCGATGCCTTCATCGATACCGTGAGTGATGAAGGTGCGAGTCACGCGCACCAGATCGTGCTGGAAATCGCCAGCGAAACGGGCGTGTCCGGATTGATCCTGTGGATCATCGGTGCCGCGCTCGCGTTGCGTGCGTGGCTTCGCGCGCACGCTGCCGCGCGGACTCGCGCATTCGCGCCCGCACTCGCGCTGGCCGTCATGTGTTTCCCGCTAAATACGCATTTGGCTTTCTATTCCGCGTGGTGGGGATTGTTGTTCTGGTGGCTGTTGTCGCTGTATTGCGCAGCGCTGAACGCAGAACCGGCCGATGGCGCGTAAATCTTTTTCGCTCGTCGTCACGACGTTCAACAACGCGGCCGCGTTGGAACGTTGTCTATCCAGCGCCGCGTTTGCGGACGACATCGTCGTTCTGGATTCCGGCAGCGCCGATGCCACGCTGGATATCGCACGCACTCACAACGCGCGCATCTTCGTAGAACCCTTCAAGGGTTTTTCGGAGCAGAAACAGTCGGCCATCGACAAGGCGCGGCACGATTGGGTATTGCTGCTCGATTCTGACGAGGCATTGATCGAAGCCGCGCGTCCGGCGATCGAACACGCATTGATCGATCCGGCCTGCGCGGGATTCCGGTTGCCGCGCCGCGAACAAATGTTCTGGACGTTCCAGCACGAATACTCGTGGACAAACGAACATTTGCGCTTGTTCGATCGACGCCGCGGCCGCATGAACACCGTGCCCGTGCACGCGGCTCCCGAAGTAAACGGACCTGTGCGCACGCTGCGCAGCGCCGTGGTGCTGCATTTCGGAGAGCCCGACATACGCACGAAGGTCGACAAGATCAACACGTATTCGAGCGGACTCGTCGAGGACAAGCTGTCGCGCCGTCAGCGATTCATCGGTGCGCGCATGCTTTTTTATCCGCCGGTGTTTTTTCTTCGCCAGTATGTCGTCAAACGTTATTTCCTCAACGGCTGGGCGGGTTTCATCAGCGCCGCGACCGGTGCGTTTTACGTCTTTCTGAAATACGCAAAAGTATACGAAGCGCGGCGTCGCTCGCGCTGAAGCTATTTTTCGCGAAGCAAGCTGAGCGCCAGCGATGCGACGATCGCAGCAGCGACGACGAGCACACTCCACAGCAGCCACGTTTTCCAATGCTGCGGTGTCGGCGGCGGTGTGGCGGCGAGGGCTTTTTCGCCTTGCAGATCGCTGCGTGCGCCGAGTGCTGCGAGCGGCGGTTTCCAGTCGTCGCCCGCGGAGGCACGCAATTGGCTCAGCGCGACATCGACGGGTGCGTCGCCGTGGTGCGTGGTCGCACTGCCGGCGATCAAGCGATACGGCCCCGCACCTTGCGCGAGGAAGACGAAACGGTCGGGGATATATCCCAGTTCGAGAGTCGGCGCGTGGGAAGTCGGCGTATCGAGTTCGATGCTCCATTCGCGGCTGCGCGCGGAAGCGAAACCCTGTTTGGAATCGTTGACGAGCAGCGCATCGCTTTCGCGCAGACGGAACGCGACGATCGATCCGATGCTGTTGCCCCAATCGCTTCCAGTAGAGAATATCGACTTGCTCCAAACGATCGCGTGCGCAACCGAATTGTCGTCGGCGAGCTGCACGTTGACGGCATCGATCGATAGCGGCGCGTCGAGGTGATACCGAAAAAACGTGTGATCGGATTTTCGCGGCGGAGAAGGATCGATTCCGTCCGGACTGGCCGTAATCCAATGGCGCACTGGTTGCTGCGCGCTGATCGGTGTGACGACATCGACCACGAGGCCGGGCAGCGCAACGGCGTTATCCACACGCGTCAGCATCAGGTAGTTATGGTTCGCGCCGTCGAGCGGTACTTCGTTGCGGGTGAGTTCGTTGCCGTCCTGCTTGATCTGCACGAACGTGGCGTTCGGAACGATCGTTCGCCACGATTGCAAATCTTCGCTGACGCTGATGCTGAAACGCGGCGCCGCGTTGACGTGACTGTCCCACGCAACCATCAAGCGCAATAGAGGTTCGCGCAGATTGCTGGCGTCCAGGACGATCATCGGCGCGGTCGCGAAGCGGTTTGAAGAAACCGCCGCTGGCGCCGAAGCAGCAACAACTTCATTCATCGCGGTCGCCGTTCCGGGCGAAGCAGGAGGTATCACTTGTGCGTCGAGGCTGCGCAATTTTCCGTCAGGGCCACGTTCGATGTGCAAATGGATCGCGTCTTCGGAATTGAGGGCCGGCGTTGCTGGCGCGGGAACCGCGAACATCGGCACCGCGCGTCGCTGATCGCGCGCCGCAGCCGCAAACGGGTGGTAAGGCGCAGTCGGCACGCTATCGCCGGCGGCGTTGATGACATCGAGATCGCGCAGATCCGGCGTCGTGAGCGCGGCATAGATTTCCGGTGTCAGCTCGACTTGATAGGCGGCGCTGCCGCCTTCGGCCGTGATCGGCCAGCTGTACGCGTAGTTGTGCGGATCTGCCGCATGCGCCGATGTGCACGCGAGTATACAAATCAGCGTCGAGGCGGTTTTCATGTCACGCGGCCTCGCTTTTCGTCCGCGGCGGTACCGGCGCGAAATAGCCGACGCCCACGAGCAGGATGCCGACGACGAGCACTCCGACAATCGCGGTCAGATCGTGCAGATGCTGCCGGTCGATGAGGATCAATTTCAGGATGACGACACCCATCAGCGTGCCGCCGCCGATCCATACGGCGCGCGAGCCGCGCCGTTTTCCTAGAAGCATCGCCGCGATGCCCGCGACCGTCCATACGATGGACAATGCCGCTTGCGCGAGCGCCGATTGCCACAAGGCGTCGCTCCACGGCACGCCGCCGAGGAAGTGCGCGCTGCGCAATGTGATCGCCGTCAGCAGAACGAATCCGGCAATGGCGAGCAAACGCGCGCGCGCCTCGGGACTTGTCAACGCTTCGCCTTCGCGTGCGGCTTGTCGATACCAGAGCAACAGCAGGAGCAGGAATCCGATCTGCGGCAGTTCGAGTGGATTGATCGCGGGCACGTACGGCAGCGGCGCCGGATCGCCGTCGAAGAACAATCCGGCAATCCAGGCGAGCATGAGAATTGTCGATGCGCCGCATAGCGTGATGAAGCGCGTGCGTTCTGCGGCGGCATCATCGGGCCAACGCACGAGCTTATAGCGACGCAGCGTGAGCCAGAACAGCAATGCCGTCGGCACCAGCGCGACGAGCGCTACCCACAGTTCGCCCAAGCCAAAGTGCGCGTAGGCGAGATGTTCCAACTCTGCACTGAAGACGAGAGCGACCAGACACAGAAATGCCAGTTGTGCCGCGTGCACTAGCGAATGCTGGCGCACGGCGAGCGATTGCAGCGAGAACAGCGTCGTCACCAGCCACAGCGCCCACGCCGCGGCGGCCCAGTGTTCCAGCGGGCCGTGGTTGTCGATGGTCGTGAATACGATGAGCGGCGCTGCGGCGACGAGCGACGCGAACACCGGCCATGCGGCGGCCGGCCAATTCAAACGGCGGTACACCAAGGCGCCGAACGCACCAGTTACTGCGACCAGTGCGAGCGCCCAATCCGACTGCAAGTGCGGCGGCGCGAAGCGATCGATGTCGCGCGCGCAAGCGCACCACCACCACGCCCATGCCCAAACCAGGGACGCGGTCGCCAGCGGTGCTTGTCGATCGGCGCGGAAAATCAGCCACGCTGTCGCGCCGCCGCCGATGGCGATCAGCAAGGCGCTGAAGAATTCGCCGTTGAGAATCGGCGTCGCGTCGGTTGTCGCGTCGAAACCGTAGACGAATGAGAACGCCGCGCCGCCTTGCAGTGCGTAACCGATCCATCGCGGCAACTTGCGGTTCTGTCGCAATCCGAGCCAGACCAGCGCGGCGCCTTCGAGCGCCCATGCGCACGCGGTCGCGCGCGCCGACAGCGCGAGCGGCACGGCGAGCGTGGCGAAACCGAGCGCGAGCAAAGCATGCGATTGGCCGAGCAGGCGCAGCGCGAGCCGCCGAATTTCGAAGGCGGCGAGCGACATGTAGATGACGGCGGCCGCGAGTGCGATGAATGCCAACGGCATTCGTGCGCCGTCGAGCAGCGCCGCCTGCAGCGGGAATGCGGCGAGCGGCATGCCGAAGACGAGCGTGGAATCGATGAGATCGCGCTGAGGATCGGCCTGGCGGCGCGCGTACAGGACCGGTATAAAAAGATAAAAAGCAAAAAATAGCAAAAGGAACGGTTCGGTGCTGGCGAACAGTTCCGGCCGGTATTTGAGAACGCCCCAGAGCGTGCCGATGCCGAACGTGAACACGAAGCCGAGCACATTGAGCGCGCGCCAGGGACGCACCCAGGCCACGGCGAAGATCATCGCGTTGAGCACGGCGTAATAGCCGAACAGCACGACATGATTGCCTTGATCGCTCGCGGCCAGTATCGGCGCGAGAAAGCCCGCAAGGATCGCGAGAATCGCCAGCGCGAGTGCATCCTGCGCGACGGCGAGCACGCCCGCTCCCGCGACGATGACGATGAGCAACGCGAACGCCATCGCCGCCGGCAGCAGAGCGTACGTATGGAACGCCGTGTACACAGTGATGATGAGGATGCCGATCGCGCCGCCTTGCAAACTCAGGGCAAACGGACGGTTCGATTCGCGCTTGCGCCACGCAAAGCCAAGCGCCGCGAGCGCTGCCAGCGCGACACCGGCGAGACGAACCTCGATCGGCACGCGCAGCCAACCCGCGTCGGCGGCGTATTTGAGCAGCGCCGCGACGCCGAGAAACAAAACGATCACGCCCACTTTGACCGGTACGTTGCCTTCCGTGAACCAGCGCTTGACTCGTTCGACAGCGATGGAGAACACATCGGGCTGCGCGGGTGCGCGCGGAATAGTTTCGATCGCGGGCGGTTCAGACGTTTGCGTCGGTTGTTCCGAAACTTCCGCTGCCGATGTCGCCGCGATGAAGGTGGGAGCGATCGGCGTAATGGGTTCGGCGGCTGACACGATGGTCGGTGCCGGCATCTCATGCGCGGCAAGAATATCCGGTGTCGATTCGGCGGGCGTGCGAACCACCGCGTCGCGAAATTTCGATGTGACAAGGTCGATACGCATTGCAGCGACTTGTTTTTCGAATTCCGCCAAGCGCGCGCGCAGATGGCGCAACTGACCCAGAAGCAAGCCAATGCAGCCGCCCAATATTGCTGCAGTGACGGCGGTCGGCTCTTCGAACACGCCGCCGCACACGGCTGCACTCAGTGCCGCGCCGATCAATATCAACACGAACGTCATCGCCGTCTCCCCGGGTCGCCGGTCAGTATACCGGCGGCTCGCCCGGCGGACGCGTTTTGAAGCGTTTATGGATCCAGAGGTATTGTGCCGGCGCCTCGCGCACCATGCGTTCGATCGCGGCGTTGAGAAGCGCTGTGTCGGCCGTCACGTCATCGGTGGGAAAATTTTCGAGCGGCGCTTCCAGCCGAATCGTGTAGCCGCCGCCGTCGAGGCGTTTGTGGAAAAACGGGATGACGACCGCGCCGGAAAGTCGCGCCAGATGATGCGTCGCCGTGATCGTCGACGCGGCGATGCCGAAAAACGGAACGAACACGCTGTCTTTGCCGCGCATGTCCTGATCCGGCGCGTACCACAGCGTGCCGCCCTGTTTCAGATACTTGACGGTGGCGCGCAGTTCGTCCTTGGCGAACATCGTTTCCGCGTAACGCAGGCGCGCGCGCAGAATCGTCCATTCGAACGCATCGTTGTCCATCTTGCGATACATGCCCGCGATGCGGATGCGCTGCGATACCAGCCGCGCGCAAAGCTCCAAGTGCGAAAAATGCGCGCCGACGAGCAGCACGCCGCGTTGTCGAGCGCGGCACGCTTCAAGATGATGAAGTCCTTCGATCGCGCACGGTATGCGCGACAGCGCTTTGTCGCTGCACATCCACGCCAATGCGAATTCGGCGAGCATCATGCCGAGATCTTCCAGCGTCGCGCGCAGAAGTTTTACTCGAGCCGTGCCGTCGAGTTCCGGAAAACATAATTCGATATTCCGCTCGGCGACGTGGCGTCGTTCGCCGGGAAGATGCCGCGTGAGTTTTCCGAACAGCCGACCGCACGCCCGCAAGGCGAAATATGGCAAATGCGCGAGCAGCCACATGATGCCGACGCCTAACCACGCCGGCCAATAGTGCGGCAAAAAAAGGCGGGCGCGGAACGGCGGCGAGGTCATCGGCGCAATGTAGCAGTTGGCGCGAAATTGTGGATACGCGCGCGAACGCGGCGCTGTTTTCGCGTCGGCTATACTGCCACGCCGCGATTTTTCGAGGACCGTTTTGCGCCGTCTGATCTACACCGTGATCATGTACCTGCTGATTCCGCTGATCCTGTATCGGCTGGCGGTGCGCGGGTTGCGTTATCGCGAATATTTCGGCCGCTGGCGCGAACGGTTCGGGTTTTTCCCGGATCCGCATATCCGCGAAAGCATCTGGATTCATGCGGTGTCGATGGGCGAAGTGAACGCGGCGTTGCCGTTGATCGACGCGCTGATGCAGCGGCACGAACACACGCCGTTCGTCATCACGACAGTCACGCCGACGGGCAGCGAACGCGTGCGCCGCGTGTACGGCGACCGCGTTTTCAATGTCTATCTGCCGTACGATTTGCCGGCGTCGATCCGGCGATTTCTGAAGCGCGTCCGGCCTCGCGTGAGCGTCGTGATGGAAACGGAAATTTGGCCGAATCTGTTTCTCGAATGCGCCGCGCGCGATATCCCCGTGATTCTCGCCAATGCGCGTTTGTCGGAAAAAAGTTTCCGCGGCTACGGACCGGTGCGACCGTTGGCGAAGCAGGCAGTCGCCAGTGTGCGCTATATCGCTGCGCAGTCGGTGATGGATGCGAGCCGCTTGCAGGAACTCGGTGCGGACCCGGATCGGCTCATCGTGCTCGGAAACCTGAAATACGACATGAGCGTGCCGTCGGACTTGTTCGAACAGGCGGCGGCAATTCGCCAAACATGGGGCACGCGGCGGCCTGTCTGGATTGCGGCGAGTACGCACGAGGGCGAGGAACTGCCGGTGTTGAAGGCGCATACCGAAGTGCTGCGGCACTTTCCCGATGCGCTTCTGCTCATCGCGCCGCGTCATCCGGAGCGTTTCAAACCGATGGCGCTCGCGTGCCGCAATTTCGGATTCGTCACGCGCACGCGCAGCGAAGACGGAACGGCATCGTTCGACACGCAATGCTTCGTGGTGGACACGCTCGGCGAACTGCTGCGTTTCTACGCGACCACGGATGTCGCGTTCGTCGGCGGCAGTTTCGTGCCGATCGGCGGACACAATGTGCTCGAACCGGCGGCGCTCGGCGTGCCGGTGGTGGTGGGTCCGAAGACGTTCAATTTCGCGGACATCACGGCGTCGCTGGTGGAATCGGGAGCTGCCGTCCAGATCGACGACGGCGACGCGCTGGGCGCGGCGATCGTCACGCTGCTGGCCGATCCGCAATTGCGTTTGCGCACCGGCCAGGCGGCGCGGCGCGCATTCGAACGCGAGCAGGGCGGCGTGATACGAACGGTGGCCATCGTCGATCGCGAACTGGAAAAGACAACGGTCGTGCCGAACGCGTGACCTTCGCCGTGCATCCGCGCGGAGCGGCGTTAACGTTCAGCGACAGGCAGATTTTTCCCTCAGTACAGCAGGTCCAAAATCACCGATTTCGCCACGGCCTGCGTTTTGTTCACGGCTTCGAGTTTGTCCAGCACCATCGTGATGTGGAAATTCACGGTGCGTGCGGAGATGCCGAGGATCACGCCGATTTCCTCGGACGTTTTTCCAAGCGCGGTCCAGCGCAGCACTTCGCGCTCGCGCTGCGTGAGAGTCGGCAGGACCGCGGGCGCATTCTTTTGCGAAATCAGGTTCTCGACCACGCCGTTCGCCGCATGCGCCAGCCAGACCAGCCGCGCTTCGCAGTCGGCCAGTTCGTCGGACGACAACACGCCCGCCGATCGCGCCAGCGAGATGAGGCCCAGCTCGCCGTGGCGTCCGTGCACCGCGAGCGTCCAGCCGTGGCATACGCCGTGCGCGCGCGCCTCTTCCCAAAAGCCGCGTTGATTGACGAAAAGCTGATCGTTCCACACCACCGGCACGGGACTGTGCAGCGTCGCATCGATCACCGGATCGATGGTGAGATAGTTGTGGCCGAGATAATGGCTTTGCCAGCGTTCTGGATAGGTCGTCCACCAGAATTCTTGCGGCGCGCTGCCGATAAGCGGTGCCCGCACGCCGAATGAGCAGTATTCGAAGCCCATCTGGCGCGTGATCTCGGATAGCTGATCGAATACCTGGCCCTCCGAGTTCACAGAATCGGTCAGACGATGGATGTAGTCTTCGCGCCAGTTGGGCATAGTTTCGTCGGTACTGTCGGCTTGTCACATCTTACAGTTGGATTTATTCCGGACTCGCCGATAATTCGAGAAAACAAACCCCCAAGGGAGGTCTGCGTGTCTCGCATGTCGATGCCGCACTCGCAACAGCCGGTTCTCGAGTATTCCGCAAACGGTTATATACGCCTCACCTTCGCGGCGTTTTGCCGGCTGCATTTCCCGAAACGTCTCGTGATCGAAGACGACGACTTGCGGCGCGATCTCGCCGATCAAGAGTTGCCTGCCTTTTGCGCCGGGTATTGCGATTGGGCGGACGACACGACCGGTGTACAAGTCAGCGTCGGCTGGGCGTGGTTCATCGCGGATCGCGAAGCGACGCAGCAGTTGGCGCCGGGCGGTTTCAGCAGCAACGTCATGTTCGTCTCCGGCGAAGGTGCGGATCTGGGTACTGCCAAAACCAACGAACTGCTCGAAACCTGGCTGTCGGAAATTCCCTGGCAGGCATTTACAGGTTTCGATGAGTTCGGCAACGCACGAATGAGCATACATTCCGTGCACTAACGGTGCCACGAAATTCGCGGTTGCAAACATTACAAAAATGACACGAAGCAGACTGCCCGCGGATAAGTAATCCGCAACTGTCAACTTTGACAGTTACGCCATGCCCCCGGTCCTTCTTCAATGCGAACCACGGCAACAGGGGGCCGTGGAACATGGTTACGATTGAAAGCGGAACGCAGCAACAGCTGCGAATTGGCGTCGAAGCGGAACTTGCAGCTTACCGGTACAAGGTGTTTGTCGAACATTTGGGCTGGGATCTTCCGATCGCGCAGATCGGATCGGAGCGCGATGAATTCGATCGTCCGGATACGTTTTATGTCGTCGTGAAGGACGACCGCGAACGCATTTGCGGTTGCGCCAGGCTGCTGCCGACGACGCATCCGTACCTGCTCGGCATGGTGTTTCCACAGTTGATGGGCGACCAGCCACTGCCGATGTCGGCGGATATCTGGGAGTTGTCGCGCTACACGACGCAGCTGGTGAACGGCGAACTCACGTCGCGGCAGGAAGCCGCGGATCGGTTTCGGCAGTTGCTGAAAGCCGTCTGCGATGCCGCGTTCCGTGGCGGCGCAAAGCGGCTAATCACGTTCAGCTATCTGGGCGTGGAACGTATCGCGCGCAACTTCGGGATTCATGTGCATCGCGTGGGTCCGTCCGAGCTCATCGACGGCAGGCCGGTTGTCGCCTTCTGGATCGAACTCGACGAGCAGACGTTCTGCGCACTGAACGGCGCGGCGCCGCTCGGATCGGTCACACACTGACGAATTTTGTCGATCGACAGAATTGAATTCGAGGCAAAAAAAAGGTGCGTACCCGCACCTTTTCCTTTTCGCGTGCGCAGTCCGTCATTCGAGAAGCGAGTTGACCGCTTCCATGTCTTTCACTTCCAGAACGCCGGCCGAATCCTTCAATTGCAATCCACTCAGCACGAACTGATGACGCGCTTGCGAGTACGCGCTCTGCGCGTTGAGCAGCGTGCTTTGGCTGGTCAGCACGTCGAGAATCGTCTTGGTGCCGACTTCGAAACCGGCCTGCGTCGCGTCTAGACCGCTTTGCGCCGATACCACCGCTTGACGTGTCGCCTCCACTTCGCTGATGCCTGCCATTACCGCGCGATAGGCGTTGCGTGTGTTGGCGAAAACCGTGCGGCGCGTCAGTTCGAGATCGTCTTGCGCCGTGTCGCGCTGGAATGCGGCTTGACGCGTCTGGGCAGTGACCAGTCCGCCGGAGAAAATCGGCACGGCGAGCGTGACGCCGATCGTCGTGTCGCCGACCAATCCATTCGTGTGGAACGTGCCTGACGACGTAATTCCCGGAATGACGGAATTCGTGCTGCCCCACGACGGCGTGTCGGTGCGTACGATCGATGCGGACAAGGTGGGGTAATGCCCCGCGCGAAATGCGCCGACGTTGTGTTCGGCCGCGCCGAGCGCGTGCTGTCTCGAAATGATTTGCGGACTGCTCGTATTCGCCAGATCGACCCACGCTTGCACCTGATCCGGCTGCGGACGCTCCAGCGGCAACTGCTCGCGCAGTTTTTTCAGATCGCCGAAATCCTTGCCGGTGATTTGAACCAGGGATTCGCGCGCCGTGTCGACCGCGTTCTGCGCGGTGATGACTTGAGCGACGGCGGCGTCGTGCTGTGCGCGTGCGACGTGCACGTCGGTGATCGCCGACAAGCCGACTTCGTAGCGCTGCTCGGCCTGATCCAATTGCTTGAGCAGCGATTTCTCGTTGAGCTGCGCAAACTTCAGCTGATCTTCGGCGGTGAGCACGCCGAAATACGCCGTAGCGGTGCGCACCATCAAATCTTGCGCGGCGGTATCGTAATCGCTGTCCGAACTGGCGGCTGTCTCGCGCGCCTGGCGCAGTCGCTCGATATTTCCCCAGTTGAAGATCGATTGCGTTGCCGTTACCTGCCCTTGACGCGAGCGTGTGTTGTTCGTTCCGTCGAACGGAAGCAACACATAAGTGCCGACCGGATTCGTGTCGGTCGTCACCAATTGCGGACTCTGGTTGCGGGCGAAGTTGTCGTCGTGCAGATAGGCGAGCGACGCGGCGATCTGCGGCAGCAACGGGGCGCGCGCGATCGGGATATCCTGATCCGTCGCATTGCGCGTCGATTCGGCGATGGCCAACGTCGGATCGGACGAATGGGCCTGCTGATAGATCTGGATCAAGTCTTCAGCAACGGCGGGATTCGTCGCGAAAGCGATTGCCGCCGCCAGAACGGCCAGTTGGATACTTTTATACATTTGCATTTTCCTTAAGCATGAATTCCGGGCATATCAGAGCGTAAAACGTAAGGGCGGTTCTGCGTGACGCAGATACGGAATATCCGTTTCGAAAAGCACCTGCTCGGTCCACGATTCGCCGGCGCGCGCGAACATCATCGCGCGCTGTGCGGGCGAATCGCCGACGAACGCGACGATGCGTCCGCCCGGCTTGATCCAGCCGCGCCAGTGTTGCGGCAATGCGTGCACCGCGCCAGTGACAACCATCACGTCGAACGCTTCGTCGGCGCGGAAATCGCGCACCGCATCGGTCACTTCGATCCTCACGCTGCGCGTGTTCGCCGCATGCAGGCGCATGCGCGCGGCGTCGGCGAAATCTTCATACTGTTCGAGGCTGACGACGCTACCGGCAAGGCGCGCCAGACATGCCGTGAAAAATCCGGAGCCCGTGCCGATCTCCAGCACGCTCTCGGTGCGCAGCGGCGCCGCCGCCTGCAGAAGACGGCCTTCGAGTACGGGCCGTAACATGACCTCGCCGCGACCCAGCGGCAGGTCGACATCGGCAAACGCGAGATTGCGCTGCGACTGCGGAACGAAATCTTCCCGGCGCAACGCGCTCAGCGCTTCGAGCACGCGGCTATCCAGCACGTCCCAGGGACGCACTTGTTGCTCGATCATGTTGTGACGGGCAAGTTCGATGTTGAGGGACATGATTCAATTCGCCCAAAAAAGATCCGCAAAGAAAAGACCGGAAAGCATAAAAGTTCCAAGGTCTTGCGGCAATCGTAAGATCGCCTGCGCGCCCGTATTCGCCGAAGTGCCGGAAGTCATCCAAACCCTTTCGCTGTCATGCGCATCGGCGGTCCGCAATGATATCAAGCCGGTTGTGCCGTCGCCCGACCATCGCCGGTTCCTTCTTCGATGAACAAAACTTCACGCCGCGGAATCTTGAACCAGGCTGCGTACAGTGCGGGCAGAAACAGCAGAGTCAATCCCGTTGCGACAAACAATCCGCCCATGATCGCCACCGCCATTGGCCCGTAGAACGCGCTGCGCGTCAGCGGGATCATCGCCAGGATCGCCGCCAGCGCCGTGAGTACGATGGGTCGAAAGCGCCGAACGGTTGCATGGACGATGGCATTCCACGGCGTGTGGCCGGCGCCGATGTCCTGTTCGATCTGGTCGACGAGGATGACGGAATTGCGCATGATCATGCCCATCAGTGCGATCGTGCCCAGCATCGCGACGAAGCCGAACGGCACGTTGAACAACAACAGGAATGCGGTGACGCCGATCAATCCCAGCGGCGCCGTCATCACGACGAGCAGCACGCGCTGGAAGCTGCGCAACTGGATCATCAGCACGGTGAATACCACAAGGATGAAAAGCGGCATGCCGGCATTCACCGAAGTCTGACCTTTCGCGCTTTCTTCGACGGCGCCGCCGACGTCGAGGCGATAGCCCGGCGGAAGCTGATCGCGAATCGCGGCAAGCGTCGGCAGAATTTGCGATGTCACCGTCGCGGCAGTGACCGAGCCGTCGATGTCGGCGCGCACCGTCACCGTCGGCAGACGATCGCGGCGCCAGATGATGCCATCCTCGAAACCGTATTGCACATCGGCGATCTGTCGCAGCGGCACGCTGTGGCCGGATGCGGTCGGCACCGCGAGATTCTGCAACAGCGAAAGTTGTGCGCGCTCCTGCGGTGGTCCGCGCAGCGAAATTTCGATGAGCTGATCGCGCTCGCGATAATAAGTGACCGGAACGCCGGACAGCGAGCTTTGCAGGAAATTCGCGAGATCTTCCGAACTCACGCCGAGCACGCGCGCACGTTCCTGATCGATGTTGAGGCGAACCGTTTTACTCGGCTCTTCCCAATCCGGGTTCACATTGCGCACATGTGGATTTTGCCGCATCACGTCCGCGACCTTCGTCGCAAATCCGCGCACGGTCGGAATATCCGCGCCGGAAACGCGGAACTGCACGGGATAACCGACAGGCGGACCGTTTTCCAGCCGCAGCACGCGGGCGCGCAGTTCGCTGAAATCGCGATCGAACAACGTCAGCAGCTCGCTGCGCAGTTTTTCGCGGTCTTCCAGGTTTTTCGTCAGCAATACGAATTCCGCGAAACTCGCCTGCGGCAGTTGCTGATCGAGCGGCAGATAAAAGCGCGGCGCGCCGGAACCGATGTAGCTCGTGTAGTTCTCCAGTTCCGGACGTTTCGCGAGCCAGCTCTCGAGTTTCTTGGCTTGCTCGGACGTGGCCGACAACGACGAACCTTCCGCGAGTTTCAGATCGACGAGCAACTCCAATCGCGTCGAGTCGGGGAAAAACTGCTGTTGTATGAAACCGAATCCGACCAGCGACACAACGAAGGCGAATACGGTTGCGGCGATGACGGTCTTGCGGTGATTCACGCACCAGCCGACGATTCCGCGAAACCGGCGATAGAAATTTGTCGCGTACGGATCGCGATGAGAACCTTTCTCGTGGCGCTGATTGCCCCCGCGCCATTTTTCCGGCAGCAGGTTGGTCAGGCGCTTGCGCCACAACCAAAAACGGCTCGCGATCGCGCCGCGCGGTTTCGGCGGTTGGTTCGGATCGGGCAATAGCGCATTGCCCAGATACGGAATCAGAATCACCGCGGCGATCCAGGAAATCAACAACGCAAGCGTGACGACCTGAAACAGCGAACGCGTGTATTCGCCTGTGCCGGACTTGGCGGTGGCGATGGGCAGGAATCCCGCGGCGGTGACCAGCGTGCCGGTGAGCATCGGAAAGGCCGTCGACGAATACGCGAACGCGGCCGCTTTCATGCGATCGAAACCTTGTTCCATTTTTATCGCCATCATCTCCACCGCGATGATCGCGTCGTCGACCAACAGTCCCAGCGCAAGCACGAGCGCACCGAGCGAAATCTTGTGCAGATCGATACCAAACATTTTCATGGCGGCGAACGTCATCGCCAACACGAGCGGAATAGACAACGCGACGACGAGTCCGGTGCGGAAACCCAGCGAGAAAAAGCTGACGAGCAAAACGATCGCAACGGCAATGGCAAGCGTGTCCACGAACTCGCCGACCGATCGCGCAACGGCGTGCGGTTGATCGGCGACGCGATCGAGGTCGAGGCCCACCGGCAACGTCGGGCGCAAGCGCTGCACCGCCGTATCGAGATTGCGGCCGAGCGCGAGAATGTCGCCGCCTTCGCGCATCGAAACCGCGATGCCGAGCGCGTTGCGGCCTTCGAAGCGCATGCGCGGTTGCGGCGGATCGGCGTAGCCGCGCTTCACATCGGCAACGTCGCCGAGACGAAACAATTGTCCGTTGGCGCGAATCGCGATGTTGCGTATCGAATCGACCGAATCGAACGCGCCGGTTGGACGCATGTAAATCCGATCGGTCGCCGTCTCGAAACTTCCCGCCGCCGTGATCGCATTCTGCGATTCGAGAACTTTTTGCACCTGATCGAAACTTACGCCGAGTGTGGCCAGCTTCGTGTTCGACAATTCGATGAAGATTTTCTCGTCCTGCAGACCGATCAGATCGACTTTCGCGACGTCCGGCACGCGCAGCAATTCCAGTTTCACGCGTTCGGCGTAGTCGCGGAATTGCGCATCGTCATAACCTTCGCCGGTCAGCGCATAGATATTGCCGAACGTGTCGCCGAATTCATCGTTGAAAAACGGGCCGACGATGCCAGGCGGCAACGTGTACCGGATATCGCCGATCTTCTTGCGCACCTGATAGAAAACGTCCGGCACTTTCGACGCCGACAGCGAATCCTTGATCACGACGAAGACCTGCGATTCGCCGGGCCGCGAATAACTGCGCAGATAATCCAGGTCCGGAATTTCCTGCAGCTTCTTCTCGATCTTGTCGGTGACCTGTTCGCCGATTTCCGCGGCCGTGGCGCCGGGCCACTGCGTCTGCACCACCATCACCTTGAACGTGAACGGCGGATCTTCGGATTGACCGAGGCCGATGTACGACCAGATGCCGATCAACGCCAGCACGATGACGAAATAGCGCAACAGCGGCCGGTTGTTCAGTGCCCACTCGGAAAGATTGAAACGCATCATGACATCACCGTCGCCAACATCACCGCGAAGAAGATGCCCCGCACCGTCGTGCGCGACGCCGGGGGAGGGCAGGTCGCGCGACTACGGGCGGAGCGGAAAAGTATACGTTTATAGTTTGTCCGAATTCCGTCAGATCTTGACGGGACGGTTCACCGCGTCGATCGGCGCGACGACTTCGCCTTCGCGCAGCTTGTGCACGCCTGCCGTGACGATCCATTTATCCGCATCGACGCCGCCATCGAGCACTGCTTCGCGCTCGCGATAGTTCGCGACTGACACGCTCTGTGCATGCACTTGATGCGTCCGCGCATCGACGACCCAGACATTCGCGGCATCGCCGCGCTTGTCCAGCGCCGTCAACGGAACGACGCTTTGTTCTGCGACTTTCGGTCCCACGAAATACACGCGCGCGCTTTGGCCGAGACGCATCGCCATCGCATCGTCGGTATCCAGCGCAACGCGGATTCGGTACGTGCGGCTGATTGCGTCCGCCTCCGGCGCAATCTCGCGCAGTGTGGCATTCATCCTTTTGCCGCCGGCCGCCCACGGTTCGACGAGCGCTTGCGTGCCGACCTGATAGTTGCCGATGCGGTTTTCCGGCACCGCCACTTCCACTTCGATCGCACCGTCGCGCGCCAGCGTCGCAATCTGCTGACCTGCGCTGACGACTTGTCCGGCTTCGGCGTTGATCGTGGTGATCGCGCCCGCGTGATCGGCACGCAGCGTCGTGTATTCGGCTTGATTGCGCGCGACGGACAACGCCGCCTCGGCCTGCTGCACTTGGGCTTCGGCCGCTTTCAAGGTGTTGACCTGCGTATCGAATTGCGTCCGGCTGATGTAGTGCTTTTCGAGCAATGATTGATAACGATTGAATTCCGATTGCGCCAGATCGCGGCTGGCACGGGCGGATGTCGCCGTCGCCGTCGCGCTGGCGACTTGCAGTTTGAGATCGAGCGGATCGAGTTCCGCAATCGGCTGGCCGGCGTCGACATGGTTGCCGACATCGACGAACCGCGTCTTGATCTTGCCGGCGACGCGGAAGCCGAGCTGGCTTTCGAATCGCGCGTGCACGTCGCCGGAATACACGTCGGCATTGACGGTGGAATTGGACTGCGGATGCGCCACGATGGCGTTCGGCGGTGCGTCGGGAATGGCCGCTTTACTGCTGCAGCCCTCCATCGAAACAACACTGCCCAACACAACGATTCCGGCGCATAATCCGGCGAAAGGAGAGTGGCCATGCATGGCGGTGAACCTCGTGCAGGTGGGATTCAGCAAATTAGTGAACGCTGTGGTATAGTATCAATACTAAACTGTACTGTCTAGTATATAGATGAACGCTGTCAT
>DATAVJ010000053.1:0-7703 GCA_036267795.1 Rudaea sp. | reverse complement strand
TGGACCTCGTACACGCTCGATAGCGCGAACGACGTGTTGTACGTTCCCGGTGGAAATCCGGCGCCGGATTTCGTCAAATCGCTGCGTCCCGGCGACAATCTGTACACGGATTCGATTGTCGCGCTCGACGCGAAAACCGGCACCTACAAAACGCACTATCAACTGGTAAAAAACGATTTCCACGATTGGGACGCATCCACCGCGCCCGCGATCGTGAAAACCAAGGCCGGGAAAACCATTGTCGCCATCGCACCGAAAGACGGCTATTTGCACGCCTTCGATATCGTCAGCGGCAAGTCGCTCTATAAAACCCCGACGACGACCATCAAAAACGATACGGCACCCGTCACCGAAAAAGGCACGCACGTCTGTCCCGGTACGCAAGGCGGCAGCGAGTGGAACGGCGCGGCGTACGATGCAGACACGAATCTTCTTTACGTCGGTGCGGTCGATTGGTGCGCGACGCTGAAAGGTTCGCCGGCCGTGGTGAAAAAAGGTGCCCCGGGCAAACCGTGGTCCGGCGAGCCCGACGAAAAACACGAGTTCGGCGAACTCGATCCGCAAAATACGTGGGCCGGCTGGGTCACGGCGGTCGACGCCGATACCGGCACGATCGCATGGAAGTACAGGGCAGACGCGCCGGTGATGTCGGGCATCACGCCGACCGCAGGCGGCGTCGTCTTCTTCGGCGATATGGAAGGTGCGCTGAAAGCACTCGACGCTAAATCCGGCGGCGTTCTTTGGGAACACCAACTCGACGGCGCCGCGGGCGGCGGCATCATCACGTACGGCGTGAACGGCAAGCAGCTCGTAGCGGTGGCATCCGGGATGACATCGCCGATTTGGCCGACGCCGAAGACGACAGCGAAAATCGTGGTGTTCGGTATTCCGTGATTTAGCGGCAACTTGACGCGCATGGCATGCTACCCGGCATGCCCGGCCGCATCCCCGATCAATTCATCGATGACCTGCTCGCCCGCGTCGACATTGTCGAGGTGATCGAGCAGCGCGTGCCGTTGAAAAAGGCCGGACGCGACTGGACAGCGCGCTGTCCGTTTCACGATGAGCGCTCGCCGTCGTTCACGGTGAGTCCGGCGAAACAGTTCTATCACTGTTTCGGCTGCGGCGTGCACGGCAGCGCGATCAAGTTCCTGATGGAGTACGACCGGCTCGAGTTCGTCGATGCCGTCGAGGATCTCGCCGCGCGCGTCGGATTGAAAGTGCCGTACGACGGCGGACGACGCACGCCGCAGGAAGACTCGACCGATCTTTACGCACTGCTCGGCAATTGCACGACGTTCTACCAGCGCGAACTGGCGAAAACCGCGAAGGCGCGGGAGTATTTCGAATCGCGCGGACTCGACGCGGCGATCATCGAACGCTTCCAACTCGGTTATGCGCCGGAAGGTTGGGAGAGTTTGAAAACCGCGCTGGGGACGAGTCCGCAGCGCATCGCGTTGCTGGAGAAATCCGGCATGTTGACGAGCGGGGAGCGCGGCAAGAAATTCGACCGCTTTCGCGATCGCGTGATGTTTCCGATTCAGGACCGGCGCGGCCGCGTCATCGCGTTCGGCGGCCGGATTCTGTCGAAGGCCGACGACGGCCCGAAATATCTCAATTCGCCGGAAACACCGCTGTTCCACAAAGGCCGCGAACTGTTCGCGCTGTGGCAAGTACGGCAGACGCACAGCAAGATTCCGCGATTGATCGTCGTCGAAGGCTACATGGACGTGATCGCGCTGTTTCAGCACGGCATCACGCAGGCCGTGGCGACACTGGGAACGGCCACGACGCGCGACCATGCCGAAATCCTGTTCCGCAATTGTGCAGATGTATACTTTTGCTTCGACGGCGATCGGGCCGGGCGCTCGGCGGCATGGCGCGCGGTGGAATCCGTTTTGCCGCGCATGCGCGACGGACGCCAGGCGTTTTTCCTGTTCTTGCCGGACGGCGAAGATCCCGATTCGATCGTGCGCAAGGAAGGCCAAGTCGGTTTCGAACAACGCTTGAAGGATGCGACGCCGCTCAGCGAATTCGTGTTCGCGGAACTGGGCCACGACGTCAATCTCATCACGCTCGACGGCAAGGCGCGTTTAGCCGAACGCGCGCGGCCGCTGTTGACGCAAATACCCGACGGCGCATTCCGCGATCTCATGCTCGGCGAGCTCGATCGCATTACCAACGTGCGCATCCGCATCGACGCGCAACCGGTGGAGGCATCGCGCGGCGCGGCGAGACCGCCGCAGGAACGCACACTCGTTCGAACGGCTGTCGCTTTGCTGATCCAGAATCCGGCGTTTGCGGCGGCGATCGAACCTCCGTACCTGTTTTCGAACCTGCGCCAGCCGGGTATTTCTTTGCTGATCGATTTGATCGCGCTGTGCAGACAGCGTCCGGAAATTTCCACGGCGCTGATTCTCGAACATTTTGCCGAACGCGAAGAATTGCGCGCGCTGCAAAAACTCGCGGTGATGGAATTTCCCGGTAGCGAACACGAATGGCGCGTCGAATTCCTGGGCGCTTTGGCGCGGCTCGACCGTCAAACGCAAATCCAGCGCCGCGCCGATCTCGATCAGAAAGCGAACTCCGAAGGCCTCGCCAACCTCAGCGCCGACGAAAAGGACGAATTGCGCCGTTTGCAAAGCGCAAGGCCCTGACGCCTCATACCCACGGTTGGCGCACTTCGCCACGCCCTCGGTAAGGTGCCACAGCGCACTGTACCGCTATCGATCCAGTCGCAAGTGACGTCGACAATGGGGTATCGACGGCAGCATTGCACTCGCACATGAGCTGCCGCGCCCTTCTCTCCTTCGCCAACAGCCGCCGCTCGGCGAATTGTGCGGTTGGTATACTTTTGTTTTTGTATACTTTATTGCATTGCATGATTATAAATTTTTCGTTGGTATGTCCGTTGCTCCTCTAACCGCGCTCGATCGGTTCATTGTGTTTCGATCGAAGGGACAAGCGGGGAGACCAAGGAAATTGACTTTCGGGAAATCGTTGTCGACGATCGAACCGGCGGCTGAGCCGCCGACACTCCTCCGTTCCGACCGGGCGTGATGTCCGCGCGACCTGATGCGCCAACGCGCAGCAGCGGCCTCGTGCGGCCTGAAAAAACCAAAAAACCATTCGAATGGAGGGAGTTATGAACACGCGTACCAAACTAGCGGTAACCATCGGGGCAGCGTTGCTGTTTCCGGCAGTGCAAGCGTCCGCAGGCATCGATTTCAACGCCGGCGATTGGAAGATAGACATATCCGGCAACGTCAACGCATTTTATGTCGGCGCGGATTGCGACAACGGACCCGCCGCCACGACGACCGTCGTCGGCGGACTCGCCTGCACCGGCAATCGCAGCACGGCCGTCCGCAACGGATTGCTGCCCGCCGCGCTGGTCTTCAGCGCCACGACACATCAGGACGACTACGACGTCGGCGTCACTATCGGTCTTTATCCCGGCATCAACAGTTCCGCGGCGGCCGGCGCGAATGGGCCCGGACTTCCCGCGGCGCTGCAATCGCCCGGCATCGACGCACGTCAGGCGTTTTTCACGGTGGGCCAGGATTGGGGCACGTTCAAACTCGGGCGCGACATCGGCATCTTCGGCAAAGACGCGATCCTCGATGACATGACGCTGCTCGGTGTCGGCTCGGTCGGCAACAACGCCGCACCGAGCAACACGAGTCTGGGACGCATCGGACTCGGCTACATCTACACCGACTGGGAACCGCAGATCACGTACACGACGCCGAACTACGGCGGCTTCAGCGGCTCCATCGGCGTGTTCCAACCGCTCGACGCCGAAGGTTCCGCGTTGTTTACTCGGCACAGTTCGCCGCAAGTGCAAGCGGGCGCGAGTTATTCGTTCGGCGATGCGAAATCCGACGACCTCAGCGGCAAAGTATGGGTTGGCGGCATCTCGCAGAAAGTGTCGGCGAGCGCAGACGATATCGTGGCGAACGGATCGTCGGCGGCGCAGAGTTTCACTGGTACAGGATTCGACGCCGGCGTAAAACTCGACGTTGCCGGCTTCGAGGGCGTGCTCTACGGCTACACCGGCAAAGGCATCGGCACGACGGGCCTGTTCATTTTGCCGACGTCCGCCGACGGCGAGAAACGCGATTCGAATGGCGGCTACGCACAGCTCAGCTACAAGATCGGCAAGCTGAAGATCGGCGCGAGTTACGGCGAATCGCGCCTGAAACTTGCATCCGACGAGAAGGCGTTCTCATCATCGAGCGATTTGCTCAAGCGCAATTCGTCCGGCGTCGGCGGCATTTACTACAGCCTCACCAAGAACGTGACGCTGGTCGGCGAATACATCGACACGAAAGCGCGCGCATGGAACGGGAATTCGGCGGAAGAAACGACTTACGCGATCGGCGGCATCGTCTTTTTTTGACGCGGTACGCGTGTACGGCACATAAGTGGCCGGCTTCGGCGACGCAGCAACTGCGTCGCCGCTTTTCGTTCGGCTAGTCGGCGTAGCGTGCGAAGTAGAACGCGACGAACGTGATTAATGCGGCGAACGACAGGTAATAACCGACGAACTGGAGCCCGTGCGTTGTCGCGAGCCACGTGGCGATGTACGGCGCCAGCGACGCGCCGAGGATCCCCGCGATATTGAACGCAAGCGACGAGCCGGTGTAGCGCACGGCCGTCGGAAACATCTGCGCCAGCGCAGTGCCGAGGGGCCCGTAGGTGAAGCCGATCAGCAACAAACCGAGGGCGAGAAACGGAAACGGTCCGGCACCCAGCGTAAAGAGATTCGCGAAAAACAAACCGAACACGAAGATCATCGCCGCAACCGCCATCGAAACGATGCGCGCGCCATAACGATCCGCCGCAACCGACGCGAGCGGAATGCCAATGGCGAACATCAGCGCCGAAATCATCTGTTGCACCAGGAACGACATTCGGCCGTAATGCAGCGCGCTCGTTCCCCAACTCAGCGCGAACACGGTCATGAGATAAAACAGCACGAAGGCGACCAGCGCAGCGAACGTGCCAAGAAATAGCGCGCGCGTATGCTGAGTGACAACGACGCTGATCGGCAAATCGACGCGTTCGTTTTTCTCCATCGCGTGCAGAAACGCCGGCGTTTCGGTGAGCTTGAGGCGCACGTACAAACCGACGAGCACCAGCAGCGTGCTGATCAAAAACGGGATGCGCCAGCCAAACGCGAAAAACTGGGCATCGGTGAGCGCCGTGCTCAACAATAAAAACGACGCAGCCGAAAGAATGTAGCCGAGCGGCGCGCCGAGTTGTGGAAACATGCCGAACCACGCGCGGCGTCCCGGCGGGGCGTTTTCCGTCGCGAGCAGGACTGCGCCGCCCCATTCGCCGCCGAGTCCGAGACCTTGTCCGAACCGGCACAACGCCAACAGTGCGGGCGCGGCGACGCCGATCGATGCGTATGTCGGCAATATTCCGATCACGACGGTCGACAATCCCATCGTCAGCAATGCAGCGACCAGTGTCGCCTTGCGTCCGACGCGATCGCCGAAGTGTCCGAAGATCGCCGATCCGAGCGGACGCGCGAAGAAGGCGAGCGCAAACGTCGCGAGCGATTGCAGCGTGGCCGATGTCGGATCACTCGCCGGAAAAAACAATTTCGGAAAAACGATTACCGCCGCCGTCGCGTAAATATAGAAATCGAAAAACTCGATCGTCGTGCCGGCGAGGCTGGCGAACAGAACGCGTGCGGTGGAATTTGCGGGTGTGGTCATCGTGATTAGCGTGGATCGCTGAGAATGGCCTTGGCGGCATTGTGTCCCGGCGCGCCGGTGACGCCGCCGCCGGGATGCGTGCCGGCACCGCAAAGATAAAGGCCGGGCAGCGCACCGCGATAATCCGCATAGCCCAACATCGGCCGCGCGCTGAATAACTGGTTGAGCGACAGCGCGCCGTGAAAAATGTCGCCGCCGATCAGGCCGAAGTCGCGCTCCAGATCCAGCGGCGACTTGATTTGCCGGCCGATCACCAGATTCTTGAATCCCGGCGCGAAACGATCGACCGTCGCGATCATCACATCGGCGACTTCATCGCGATGATCGTCCCACGATTTTCCGTCCGGCAATTCGGGCGCGACGTGCTGACAGAACAGACTCGCGACGTGCTGGCCTTTCGGCGCGAGCGTGTCGTCGAGCGTCGATGGAATCAACATTTCCACAATGGGATTTGTGGACCAACCCTTGGCGCACGCATCGAGATAGGCGCGATCCATGTAGTCGAGGCTCGGCGCCATGATGATGCCGGCGGTGAGATGATCGCCCGGCTCCGGCAGCGCGGTGAATCGCGGCAACCCGGATAGCGCGACGTTCATTCGAAACGTGCCCGATCCGCAGCGCCAATTCTTCATACGCTCACGCACGGGTTCGGGAACGACGGATTGATCGAGCAGACGTTCATACAACAATTTCGGATTGACGTTGGCGACGATTTTCCTCGCGCGGATCGAAGCGCCTTTCTCGGTGACAACGCCGACCGCGCTTCCGTTTTCGACGACGATTTCGCGCACACCGACGCCGGTGCGGATTTCAACGCCGGACGCCACGGCGGATTTCGCCATCGCCTGCGTGATTGCACCCATGCCGCCGATGGCGTGACCCCACGCGCCTTTGACACCGTTCACTTCGCCGAACACATGATGCAGCAACACGTACGCACTGCCCGGCGTGTAGGGGCTGGCGTAGTTGCCGACGATGCCGTCGAAGCCGAGCACCGCCTTGATCGGTTCGCTTTCGAAAAAGCGATCGAGATATTCACCGGCGGAAATCGCGAAAAGATCGAGCAGCTCGGTGCGCGATCCCGCACCGAGTTTGTTCAAGCGTTTGCCGATGCGTCCGGCGCGCAGCAGTTCCGGTATATTCTTCCACCATCCGCCATCACGAATATTGGGCGGCGTTTCCAGCGCAAGCGCGCGCAGCTCGTCGGCGATGACGTCGAGACGACGTTCGTAATCCGGCAGACGGTCGGCGTCGCGTTTCGAGAATTTCGCGACCTGATCGTGCGTGCGTCCCTCGCCCGTGAGCAGATAACGGTTGTCGGGCAACGGCAGAAAATTGTTCGCCTTACGCAGGATGATCTTGAGCCCATGCGCGGTGAGATCGAGGTCGCGAATCACTTTCGGCTGCAGCAGCGAAACGGTGTACGCCGCGACGGAATTGCGGAATCCAGGATAAAATTCTTCCGTGACGGCGGCGCCGCCGACGATGTCGCGTTTTTCCAGCACGAGCACCTTGCGGCCGGCCTTGCCCAGATACGCCGCGCAGACCAGCCCGTTGTGCCCGCCGCCCACGATGAGGGCGTCGTAAACTTGTGTGCCGTTCGTCATCACGCGATTATGGCGAGACTCGCCAGTTCGCGCCACGTGCGCAGGAAACATTTTGCGAACCGTCAATGCCACCCGCTACGTGACGCCGCTGCGCGAAGGCGGCTCGCTGCCCGCGATCATCGAAGCCGACGATCAGGGCATGTATGTGCTCAAGTTCCGCGGCGCGGGACAAGGCACCAAGGCGTTGATCGCGGAACTGGTCGCGGGCGAAATCGCGCGCGCACTGGGTTTGCCGATTCCGGAAATCGTGTTCGTGCAGCTCGACGCCGGCCTCGCGCGCACGGAGCCCGATCCGGAAATCCAGGATCTGATCAAAGCCAGCGTCGGACTGAATCTGGCGCTCGATTATTTGCCCGGTTCGGTGACG